>JBGSNB010000483.1:0-12449 GCA_041739835.1 Parvularculaceae bacterium
CGCGCCGATGCCCGAGGCGGCGCCGGTGACAACGACGCATTTGCCGGAGAAATCGAGAGGACTTTCAGAACGTTTGGTCATCGGCCGCTTCTACACCTGCAGGCGATCAGATGAAACGACTGCGCCGCGCCTCGGCCGTCAGGCGCCGCGCGGCCATGGCGTCCACCTTCGCCCGGCCAGGCCAGTTTCGCTCTCGAAGGCTGGCGACGCGATTGCAATCAAGTCCGTCCTACTTCCCGTATCATCTCGAAGACGCCCGCCGAATACGCCGTTCTACTTGCGACACGACGGGCCATGGCGGCTGAGCGTGTGGACGGCTCCGGACGTTGGCCCGCCGCCGACAAAATGTTTGACCGCAGCCGCCAGAATTCAATCGGCGTCAGTCTAGACTTTGGGAGACGCCAAATTTCCCGCAGAAAGGACCACGATCAAATCGCGTCCCTTCTGCTTCCAAATTTTTTCAGGGCACGCGATGGAAAGTTCGACCCACTCGCGGGCCATTGTATATAGACGAAAAGTGGTGAGCCCGGATGGGATCGAACCATCGACCCTCTGATTAAAAGTCAGATGCTCTACCGCTGAGCTACGGGCCCACTTTCGCCATGGCGAACCGCAGGCCCGCGGAAAGGCCATTGGCTTGGTCGTGCAACAAGGCGTCCGTTCCGCCCTTTTGGGGAGCGGGGGGCGCTTCGAAGAGCGCGGACCATAATGGGGCCTCCGGGACGGGTCAACCGCCAATTCCCGCGGCTTTCAGCCGGGTTTTTCACAGGATCCGCTCGCCGGTCCGCGCCCGGAATTCCGCAATGTAATCGGCAAGTCGGGCGGCATTGATGGCCGCCCGCAACTCCGCCATCAGCTGCTGGTAATAATGGAGATTATGCCATGTCAGCAGCATCGCGCCTAAATACTCCCCCGCCTTGAACAGATGGTGGAGGTAGGCCTTTGAATAGTCACGGCTCGCCGGGCAATCGCTCGCCGCATTGAGCGGCTCTGGGTCGACGGCGAATCGGGCGTTGGTGATAGTGATCGGGCCCTCATTCGTCCAGGCCTGCCCGTGGCGGCCGGCGCGGGTCGGCAGCACGCAGTCGAACATGTCGACGCCGCGCGCGACGGCGCCGACGATATCCCCGGGCTTGCCGACGCCCATCAGATAGCGCGGCTTCGCCTTGTCCATGTGCGGCGCGGCGAAATCCAGCACCCGAAACATTTCCTCTCGCCCTTCGCCGACCGCGAGGCCGCCGATTGAATAGCCGGGAAATCCGATCGCCATCAGCTTCTCGAGGCTTTCAAGACGAAGGTCCTCGTAGTTTGCGCCTTGCACGATGCCGAACAGCGCCTGCCCCGGCGTCGCCCTCTCCTCGAACGCGCGTTTCGATCGTTCGGCCCAACGCAGGGACAGGCGCATCGAGGCGGCCGCCTTGTCGTGCTCGATCGGAATCGCCGGGCATTCATCGAGCTGCATCTGGATGTCGGCGCCGAGAAGGCATTGAATCTCAACTGAACGCTCCGGCGTCAACAAGTACCGCGCACCATCGATATGCGAGGCGAACGAGACGCCCTCCTCGGTCAGCTTGCGAAGCGATGACAGCGACATCACCTGATACCCGCCGCTATCAGTCAGTATCGGCCGCGGCCAGTTCATGAAGCGATGCAGCCCGCCGAGCGCCGCGATGCGCTCTGCCCCGGGCCTCAACATCAGGTGATAGGTGTTGCCAAGAAGGATGTCGGCGCCGGTCGCGCGCACATCCTCGGGGAACATCGCCTTCACGGTTCCAGCCGTACCGACCGGCATGAAGGCCGGCGTGCGAATTTCCCCGCGTTGCGTCGAAATGACGCCCGTGCGCGCGGCGCCGTCGGTCGCATGAACCGTAAAGCCAAAAGCGGTCATCGCGCCAAATCCGATCTTGCTTCCAGCAGACACGCGTCGCCGTAGGAATAGAACCGGTAATGCCGCCGGATCGCCTCGTCATAGGCAAGCTTCATCCGCGCTGTCCCCGAAAAGGCGCAGACCAGCATGAACAGGGTCGAGCGCGGCAGGTGAAAATTCGTCAGCAGCGCGTCGACCGTTTTGAAACGGTAGCCGGGGGTGATGAAGATCGCCGTCTCCTTCGCAATCGGCTGAATGACGCCGGCCTCATCCGCCGAGCTCTCAAGCAGCCGGAGGCTCGTCGTGCCGACGGCGACAAGGCGGCCGCCGGCCTTTTTCGAGGCATTGATGCGGGCCGCCTGCGCCGCGGTGATCTCACCCCATTCGGCGTGCATCACATGATCGCGCGTGTCTTCCGCCGCGACAGGCAGAAATGTCCCGGCCCCGACATGCAGCGTGATCGTCTGCGTCCCGATGCCCGCAGCCTCCAGGCCTTCAAACAGCGCGGGCGTGAAATGAAGGCCGGCGGTCGGCGCCGCGACAGACCCCGGTTCCTCGGCGAAGATCGTCTGATAGTCGGAGGCGTCGTCGTCCGACAGCTTTCGCTTGCGCGCAATATAGGGCGGCAGCGGCGGCGCCCCGAATTCCGCGAGCGCGCGATCAAAGTCGGCGTTGTTCATGGCAAATCGCAAAACCGCCTCAGCGCCGTCCCGGCGTTCGATATCGGCGGCGAAGCCCTCGGCGAAAGCGATCCGGTCGCCGACGCGCATGCGCTTTGCCGGCCGCACAAAGGCGAGCCAGCGCACGCCAAACGCCGGATCGCCGGCGAGCCGTTTCACCAGCGTCGCATCGATCCGCACATCGCCGTCAGCGCCGCGCGCCGCGCGCCTGCCCTCCAGCTGGGCGGGGATCACCTTCGTATCATTGAGCACGAGAAGATCGCCGCGCTTCAATAAACGCGGCAGGTCCGCAACGCGGAAATCCGCGAGTGCGTCAGCGGTGACATGAAGGAGCCGCGCGGCGTCGCGCGGGCTCGCGGGCTTCAGCGCGATCCGGCTCTCAGGAAGGTGGAAATCGAAATCGTCAACGCGCATTCACCACGGTCCGAATTTCTTGTTCGACGGGAATCCCTTGGGCGCCATTCGGCCCGATTGCGCGCGCTTGCCGAGATAAGACTTCCAGTCGTCGATCGACTGCTGGCGACCGGAGCGATCGACCCAGATCAGGCCCTCCCTCTTCGCAAAGACCTTGGCGTCGGCCAAACCGCCGGACTGGAATTTCTGGATGGCGACGCCCTTGCCGCGCGACATCTCGGGAAGCTCATCGAGCGCAAAGACAAGAAACTTCTTGTTGTCGCCGACGCTGGCGACGAGGTCGCCTTCAACCGGCCGGCAGACGCAGGCCTCCGCGCCGTCGCCGACATTCAGCACCTGCTTGCCTTTTCGCGTCGAGGAGAGGCAGTCTTCCTCCCTGACGATAAAGCCGTGCCCCGTTGTCGAGGCGACGAGGAAACGGCGATCGCCCTTGCAGAGAAACGCCGCTGTCACCGTCTGGTCATTGCCGAGATCGACCAACAACCGGATCGGCTCGCCATGTCCGCGACCGCCGGGGAGGTCGTTGACGCCGAGCGTGTAGAATTTCCCGTCCGTGCCGAAGAGCATCAATTTGTCCGTCGTCATCGCCGGAATGATGAAGGCCTCGTCGTCGCCTTCCTTGTACTTGATGTCGGATTTACTTTC
Source organism: Parvularculaceae bacterium (assembly GCA_041739835.1). Taxonomy (GTDB): domain Bacteria; phylum Pseudomonadota; class Alphaproteobacteria; order Caulobacterales; family Parvularculaceae; genus Amphiplicatus. The sequence continues at coordinate 3,607 of JBGSNB010000483.1, forward strand.
GACATGGCCCTTCATGGTGCGAATCCAGCCCTTTTCAGACAGGATCACCGTCACCGGCTCTTTCTCGATCAGCTGTTCGAGATTGATCTCTTCCGCCGTCGGCGCGTCTTCAACGCTCGTGCGTCTCCTGCCGACATCCGATTTCGGATCGAAGGTCTTGCGGACCTCGCGAAGCTCGTCGGCGATCTGCTTCCATTGCGGGTCGTCGGATTTGAGCAGCGCCTGGAGTTCTTTTTGCTCTTTTTTGAGATCGGCGTGCTCGCCCTTGATCTCCATTTCCTCGAGCTTGCGCAAATTGCGCAGACGCATATTGAGGATGGCTTCGGCTTGGGTATCCGTCAGCTTGAATTTCCGGATCAGTTCCGCCTTTGGGTCGTCCTCATAGCGGATGATCCGGATCACCTCGTCGAGATTGAGATAGGCGACAAGGAGGCCTTCCAGGATCTCCAGCCGCTCCGCGATCTTGCCGAGCCGATAGCTGGTGCGGCGGACAAGGACCTCTTTGCGGTGGTCGTTGTAAGAGACCAACACCTCACGCAGGCCCATGACGCGCGGCGCGCCCGTCGCGTCGAGCACGTTCATGTTGAGCGGGAAGCGGCTTTCAAGTTCCGTCTGGCGGAACAGGGTTTCCATCAGCGCCGCCGAATCGATCGTGCCGGCGCGCGGTTCAATGATGAGACGGATATCTTCGGCGCTTTCATCGCGCACATCTGCGACGGCCGGCAGTTTTTTCGTCTGGATAAGTTCGGCGATGCGCTCGATCAGTTTCGACTTTTGCACCTGGAACGGAATTTCGGTGATGACGATCTGGTAGCGGCCGCGCCCCAGATCTTCGATCGACCAGCGCGCACGCACGCGAAAGCCGCCGCGCCCGGTCGCATAGGCCTCGATCATCGCCGCCGCCGGCTCAATGAGAACGCCGCCGGTCGGAAAATCCGGCCCGTGCACATAGCCGAGCAGCGTTTCGGTTCGCGCATTCGGCGTCTTGATGAGATGCAGGCAGGCGTCGATCAGTTCCGCCGGGTTATGCGGCGGGATCGACGTCGCCATGCCGACGGCGATGCCGTTGGCGCCATTGGCCAGCATGTTCGGAAATGCGGCAGGCAGGACGGCCGGCTCTTTACCTTCGCCGTCATAGGTGTCGCGGAAATCCACCGCATCTTCATCGATCCCGTCAAGAAGGAGCGCCGCCGCCTCGGTCAGGCGACTTTCCGTGTATCGCATCGCCGCCGCATTATCGCCGTCGATATTGCCGAAATTTCCCTGCCCGTCGATCAGGGGAACGCGCACCGAAAAATCCTGAACGAGGCGCACCATCGCGTCATAGATCGCCTGATCGCCATGCGGGTGATAATTGCCCATCACCTCGCCGACGACTTTCGCCGACTTCTTGAACCCGCCCTTGGGGTTGAGGCGCATCTGGCGCATCGCGTAGAGAATGCGCCGGTGAACAGGCTTCAGCCCGTCGCGGACATCCGGGAGCGCGCGCGCGGTGATCGTCGATAGCGCATAAGCGAGATAGCGCCGCGACAACGCCTCGTCGAAGGGCTCGATGAAAATCTCTTCGGGCCTTCGCGGCAGATCCGGATCGCCTGGGCCGCCTTTGCGGGATTTTGTCTTTGCCATGTCCTCGGGATAGCAGAGTCTTGGAATGAGGCCAGAGCGCTAGAGGCGCAAATCCGCAAGTCCCGGCCCGCCGCGCGGCGTTGCGAGGTAGAACTCAGCGAAATACTCGCCCTCGGCTTCCAGCCCCGAGGGGTCAAGCCCTAGCGATTCAACCGCGGCGATGGCGCCGGCCTTTTCCTGCTCGTCCCGAAAACGCCTTTGCGGAAAGGTCCTGTCGGTCAACTTCTCGGTCGTGAGGCCAAAGCTTTGCAGTTCTTCCGCAATCGAGTCGAAAGGAAACTGCCGGAGCGAAAAGGCGGCAACCCATGGCGGAGGTCCGTCAACGGCGTCGATGAGCCTGGAGAATGTACGCTCGGTCACATAGCCGACGGCGCCCGTTGTAATGACAAGGTCCGCACTGGCTACAGCCGCAGCGGCCTGCGGCGAGAGGGGCGCCGCTTCAAGATCCTCAGTTACAGATTGGTCAATGAGCCCAACGGCCTTGGCGTATCCGACCGCTTCCTTGGCGACATCCAGGCCGATGAAATTCGCCTTGACCGATTTTGCGACGTCGAGGAAGTACGCGGCGTCATCGAAGATAACTTCGGCGACGGACTCGTCCCTCAAAACGGAGGAACGATAGCGGGCGACCAGGTCGGAGAAATCGAGATCGTACTGGATCACGGCGGCATTGACTCCATAGGAGCAACCGACATCGACGACCGACAACTTTTGGCCGCCCATGGACTGCATCACCTTGCGGAAGACAGGTCGCGCTTGCGTCGGTATTCGGTAATCGAGGGCGCCAAGCGTACGATAATAGCTGCGCGGATCGGGGCGATTGTAAATCTCGTCGAAGCTGGCTTTCGCGTCGTTCGCGATGTCATAAATGTCATTCGCGGGCTCCATCGCGGATTCCCTCCTGTGTTGCTGCGATTTTGATTTGCGCGGCATCATACCGATCACGGCGCGAATTGCAAAAATGCCGGGATCAACGGATCTGAGCCAATAATTCTGCGACTCGGCGTCGCGCCTCGGGGAGGTCGACGTTGGTCGCATGCAGGATTCTGGTTTCGATGAAATGCCCCGTCGTCCGAAGGCCGTCGAGCGCATCGGACAAATTCGCCGCAGCCGACGAATCGCGCAGAAACGCCGGCAAGGGCAGCATCCGGTCCTTGTAAGGCTCTCCCGCCTCGGCGCTGACAGCGGATGCGGATTTCGGCGAAACATAGATGAGATTTTCGCGCGCGCCTGTCGCGGCGCAGCGATCAAGCGTCAGGCCGAAGCCGAGCTCGGCGAGGAGGCCAAGTTCCCAGCGCGCCATTAACGCCGGCCAGATGTCGATGTCATTCAAATGATCGAGCAGGATGCGCATGGTGTGATAGGCGCGCGCATGCGCTTCGCGTTCGGGCAGCGTCGCCGCGGCAATCGCGCAAGCGGCGGTCAGCCCCGCCAGCGACAGACGATCCTGCATCAATTCGCCGGCGCGCGCATGCGTCAACTCAAGCGCAAAATGGCCGAGGCTGTCGTCGAGCCGCCCCTTCCATACAGCCCGCACGGAATTGCCGGGCTGCAGGATCGGACGCTGCGTTCGTCCCTGGCCGCCATAGACGAGGCCCGCCCATTTTCCATGATGCGGCGTGAAGATTTCGGCGACCGCCGCTGTCTCGCCATGCGCGCGCGCCGAAAGAATGATGCCGTCGTCGGTGAAATCCATGCGCCGTTCGTACCACGCCGACGGCTAGAAATACGACATCCACCATTGCCTAGATCGCTTCTTCACCCCGGCGAACCAGAGACAGGCGGGATACATGAAGGCGATGACCGAGAGCCAGACCAGATAGACGACCGGCAGGCCGTACCCATACCCCTCCGGCAGGAACAGAAACATCGTGAAGAGCGCCTTCGCCTCGAAGCCCTGCGCCATTGCAAGACCAACAGCGATCGCATGCACGACATAAATGTGCGCGACATAGAAGAACAGCGGCACGCGGCCGAAGGTGACAAAGAAATCATGGATCGGTCCGCGACATTTCCCGGCGAAGGAAAGAATCAGGAAGGCAGGTCCGAGCGTCATCAGCAAAAACAACAAGGACGGGGGATATTTGTCGGTGTTGACAAAGGACATCAGCGTCCTTGCGAAGCTCTCCTGCGCGCGGAATGGCGCGGGCTCGCCGTAGACGTTGAAGCCGCGCATCAAGATGAAGGCGCCGATCATCGCCAGGCCGAGCCGGAATATCAGGCGACGCCGCTCTTCTTCCGGTTTCCGGTAAAGGCCGGCGAAAACATAGCCGAGCGCCATGACGCCGATCCACGGAATGAGCGGATAGGCGACGAAGATCGGGACCGGCCCAAGCAGGGTGAAGCCTTGCTGATGCAGGAACATCCAAAGGATGTTCGCCGCGCCCGTCGTCGGCGCGTTGAAGCTTGCCGTCCCCAATCCGTCGAATGCGTTGTGACCGGTGACCATCAGCCCGCCGATTGCCGCAATCGCGGGAACCGGCAGGTAGATCAGGCCCGCCAACGCGATCATCGATACGCCGATCGCCCAGATCACCTGCAGGAACGCGGCGGGCAGAAAATTGAACGTCCAGCCGAAATAGACGACGGTCAATTCCAGGAATATCAGCCACAGGCCGCGCGTCAGCAAGAACATCGCGAGTTCATTCCGGCTCTTGCCCGACTGCGCCTGAAATCCAGCGCTGGTCCCCGCGAGGAAAATGAAGGCCGGCGCGCAGAAATGGGTGATCCAGCGCGTGAAGAACAGCGCCTCGTTCGTCTGATCGAGATCCAGAGCGTCAATCCGGACATTCGTCACGTAATCGCGGACATGATCGATCGCCATGATGACAATGACCAGGCCGCGCAGGAAGTCGACGGACTGGATCCGCGGCTGTCGGGCGGCGGCACCTATCGCGGTCATCGCGGAAGCGTCTTGCAAATCCGTTCCTCCCATTGCTCGCAGTCAGTCATCAATATTCGACCGACATCGCATCGATATGCCGGATGGCGGCCGCCCCGAAGATCGTCGGCGGCGGTCCGATCATTTTGACGCCAGGCGCAAGTCGGGCGATTGTCGCGATCGATTCCTCCATTTCTGCGCGCGCCAGCGCCTCGCCGAGACAGCGATGCGCGCCGCCGCCGAAGGCGATATTCCAGCGCGGAATCCCCGTGCGCGTGATGTCGAAGCGATCAGGGTCCGGATAGACGTCCGGGTCGCGCAAGCCGGACAGCACCGACATCGAGACGACGCGGCCCGCCGGAATGACGACGCCCTCGATCTCGAGGTCGCGCAAAGTGAAGCGCGGCACGGAGCCGACCGGCGGGTCGAAGCGCAACCCCTCCTCGACCGCCGCCTTCTTCCATCTGTCCGGATCGGCGCAAACCATCGCCCATTGATCCTTGTGCTGGAGGAGCTGCGACAGCACGGACGCAGTGCCCGTTCGCGTCGTGTCCGAACCCGCAAGGATGACGCCGGCCATCTGGGTGCGAATTTCGCTCTCATCGAGTTCGCCGTCCGCGGCGGTCGCCTTCGCATAGGACGACAGGAAATCTTCACGCGGGGCGCGCCTTCGGTCGCCCAACAGCGCCTCGACGTAGTCCATCAGCTTTCTGACGCCGGCGTCGATCTCCGGCAATTCGTCATTGGCGAAAAAACCGATGCCGCGCGCCGCGGCCGCGACCCATTTCGAGAATTCCGGCCAGTCCTCTGCCGGCGCGCCGATGATTTCGGCGATGATTCGGGCGGGGATCGCGCGGCTGAAATCATCGAGGAAATTGACCGGACCCGCGCCGCGATGCGCCGCGATCACTTCGCCCGCGATTTCGCGGACGCGCGGGCGCATCCCGTCCATCAGCTTGTAGGCGAAGGTGCGCGCCATCGGCGCGCGGCGGCGGCGGTGGACATCGCCATTCGCAAACAACATGGAGTCGCGATAAAATTCATAGAGCGGCCCCGACGCAATTCCGCGCAGCATCATTCCTTCGAGTTCAAACTGCCGGGTGTTCTCGTTGTCGAGCAGCATGTCCATGTATTTGTGCCGGAGCACGACGAAGACGCCGATATCGGTGATCGCGACGGCGCTCTTTTCGCGCAGCGATTTGTAATAGGCGTGCGGCGCCGCATAGGATTTCGCCGAGTCGATCAGGGGCGGTTCGGGCGCTGGAGCGATATTGGCTGCGGGCATTGATTTCTCCCTTTCGGACAGAATGCCATGACCGCCCTGCCGCCTCAATCGACGATATCGAGGCCCATTTCGCGATAGCGCGCCGCTTCGTCGGCCCAAGCTTCGCGGACATTGACGGTAAGAAACAGATGCACCGGCTCGCCGAAGATCTCGGTCAGTTCCTTGCGCGCCGCCTCGCCGATGATTTTCAGCGTCTGGCCGCCCTTGCCGAGAACGATCGGCCGATGCCCCTCGCGGCTGACAAAGATCGTCTGCTCGATCTTCAGTTCGCCCTTCTTGGTGCGCGTCCAGGATGTCGTCTCGACGGTCGACTCATAGGGAAGCTCCTGATGCAGGCGCCTGAAGATCTTTTCGCGCGTCACCTCAGCCGCCATCAGCCGGTCGGAAATATCCGACAGCTGATCTTCCGGGTACATCCATACGCCTTCCGGCGCGCGCGCGACGAGAAAGCTCTTTAGATCCGCGACGCCGTCGCCATTCTCGGCGGAGATCAGGAACGTCTCCTCGTAAAACCCTTTGACGCTCATGTCGGTGATGAGCTTCAGGAGGCTTGGCCGCGCAGTCTTGTCGATCTTGTTGAGCACGAGGATCGCCTTGCGGCGGCGTTTTTTGAGCTCGGCGATAATCATCTCGGTGTCCGCGGTCGACTTCGACGGACCGGCGAGTTCCGCCGCGGCGTCGACGACGTGCAGGATGGCGTCAGCGCCCTCGATCCCCTCCCATGCGGCCGCGACCATCGCGCGGTCGAGGCGGCGGCGGGGAGAGAAAATGCCGGGCGTATCGGTGAAAACCAGCTGCGCATCGCCTTCGACAGCGATGCCGCGAATGCGCGCGCGCGTCGTCTGCACTTTTTGCGTGACTATCGAAACCTTTACGCCGACGAGCGCGTTGACCAGCGTCGACTTCCCGGCGTTTGGCGCGCCGATGACGGCGATGAAGGCGGAGCGTCTATTCGCCATCCGCCCACACCTTCTCTCGCACCAGGAATGCAGCGGCGGCGCCCATCTGCGCTTCGCGCTTCGACTGGCCTTCCGCGCGCACCGTCTTGTAGCCCGGCACATGCACGTCGATGGTGAAGGCCGGCGCGTGCGCGGGCCCTTCCGCATTGACGACTTCGTATTTCGGCGGACCGAGCCCGCGCTCCTGACTCCATTCCTGCAGCGTCGTCTTGGCGTCGCGGTGACGCTTCGAAAGGCTTTCGAGATTTGGCGTCCAGTAGAGATCGAACACTTTTTGCGCCGCCTCCAACCCGCCGTCGATATAGAGCGCGCCGAGCAGCGCCTCGCAGACATCGCCGAGGATCGCTTTCTTGCGCCGTCCGCCGGATTCTTCTTCCTGCGCCGACATCTTCACCAACGCATCGAGCCCGAGCGCAAGCGCCGCCTTGGCGCAAGTCTCCTTGCGCACCAGCGCATTAAAGCGCGGCGCGAGATCGCCTTCCCGCATCTTCGGATATTTCCGCCACAGCGCCTCGGCCGTCATCAGGCCGAGCACGCGGTCGCCGAGAAACTCGAGCCGCTCGAGATCGCCGATCTTCGAGGTCGCCGCGAGAGATGAATGCGTGAGCGCGCGTTTCAACAGGCTCTGATCGGCGAATTTGTGGCCGATTCTCTCCTGCAGCGCGGCAAGGCCTTTTGCGCTCATTTCACCGGATCAAGGATACGTCCGTAGCGGATTGCAAAGGGCCATTTCCAGAGTTCCCAGATCGCCGCGCGGTCGCCATCGACGGAGAAAAAGATGCGCTCGGCGCGGCCGACGATATCGTCGGCGGCGACATAGCCGACTTGGCTTTCGACGCGGCTATCCTGAGACTGGTCCCGATTATCACCCATCATGAAATAGTGGCCCTCGGGCACACGGTAGGGACCGACCGTATCCAGCCTGTTGTCATCGCCATGGCACTCCTGAACGACATAGGTGACGCCGTTCGGCAGCGTCTCACGATAGCGCGGCGCCTGGATATGCCGGAGATGATCGCAGTCCGTATCAAACATGCCGATATATTCTTTTTCAACTGGAGCGCCATTGATGTGAAGCTGGCCGCCGATCATCCGGATCTCGTCGCCTGGCAGACCGATAACCCGCTTGATGTAATCCTTGTTGCCGTCCCGGCGCGCCTTGAAGACAACAATCTCACCGCGGTCGGGTCCGTGGCTTGAAAGGATGCGCCCGCGCATGTCGAGCCGCGTGAAGGGATAGATGAGCGATGCGCGCGAATACCCGTAAGTCGGCTTCGACACGAACAGAAAGTCGCCGACTTCAAGGGTCGGCTTCATCGAGCCCGAGGGAATATTGAACGGCTGGAAAATGACGATGCGCAGGACCAGCGCAATCGCGACTGCATAAAAGACGGTCTTGGCGAGATCCCATGCTTCTTCGGCCGGCGTCATTGCGGCCGCCGCGGCCTTTGGCTGCTCGCTGTCGGCGCCATTCTTTGAGCCGCCAAACCTGAAATCGAACGCCATTGGACCTTATACCCCTGCTATTTGCGGCCTGCCCTTGCGCCGGGGCTTAGGGCCCGGGCCGAGCGTAGATGATGACAATCGCCTGGGCCAAGGGGAACTCGTCCGTAATGGTCAGGTGGATGTCAGCGAGATGGCCCGGCGGCGTGATTTCTTCAAGTCTTTTCAAGGCCCCCCCGGCGAGTTTCAGCGTCGGTTTGCCGCCCGGGAGGTTAACAACCCCCATATCCCGCCAGAAGACCCCCCTGGAGAGCCCGGTCCCGAGCGCCTTCGCGCAGGCTTCCTTGGCCGCGAATCGCTTGGCGTAGGAGGCCGCCCGCGCCGCTCGGCGGTCGGACTTCGCCCGTTCGACTTCGGTGAAGACCCGGGCGGTGAAGCGGTCGCCGTGCCTCGCGAGGGTCTTCTCGATCCGGCGGATGTCGATGAGGTCATTGCCGATGCCGATGATCATGCGGTCAGCCGATCTTCGTCATCGGCCCGCGGCGCGGCTGTAGCGTGAAATGACTGCGCGCCGTGACCGCAAGGCCGATCTTCGTCGCCATCGCCCGCTGTTCGGCGGGCGCGGTCTTGGCGAGCGCATCCGACCAGC
>JBGSNB010000486.1:0-8601 GCA_041739835.1 Parvularculaceae bacterium
GCCCGTCCGCGGTCTACGCCCAGAAATTCGACGCCGGCGACACGCCGAATGTCGCGCTGATCGTCGGCGGGCTCGGCCTCAACCGCGCGCTCACCGAACGCGCCATCGACGAATTGCCGCCGCAGGTGACGCTCGCCTTCGCCCCCTATTCGAAGGACCTCGTCTTCTGGACGAAACGCGCGCGCGACGCCGGGCATGAGGTCATGCTTGAGATCCCGATGGAGAACCGCACGGGCGACGCGGAAACGCTCGGCCCCGCGGCGCTGTTGACGTCGCGAACGCCCGAAGAAAACCAGCAAAGGCTCGAATGGCTGCTGTCGAGGTTCCAAGGCTATTTCGGCGTCACTAATTATCTCGGCGCAAAGTTTTCCGGCGATCGCGAGGCGATGGAACTGTTGTTGCGGCGCATCCACGAAGCTGGGCTTGCCTATGTCGACGACACCGGCGCCTTGTCGCGCCTGTCGCACAAGGGCGAGGCGGCGATCGTCAATCGCGTCATCGATCCCGGCTACAGGGCCGACGGCGCGCAGACGAAGCGGGACCTCCAGACGCTGGAAGAGGTTGCGCGGCGCGACGGCAAGGCGCTCGGCAAGACCTATGTGCACGATCGCTCGCTCGACGTCATCGTCACCTGGGCCGAGGATCTGAAAGCGCGCGACCTGACGCTCGCGCCCGCGTCCGCGGTGCTGGCCATGAGCGGCCAGGAGAGCTAGACAGCGGGACGCGATCTGGACCGCCTCCCCGCCGATGACCATCGACGACATGCTCCGCGAATACCGACCGAATATCGGCGTCGTCCTGTTCAACCGGCGCGGGCAGGTCTTTTTCGGCCGGCGCGTCGGCGATTTCGCGGATTTCGGCGAAGACAGGGACGCCTATCGCTGGCAATTCCCGCAAGGCGGCGTCGACGACGCGGAAGACATCGTCGCCGCGGCGTTTCGCGAATTGAAGGAGGAGACCGGCGTCGCCTCTGCGCGGCTCCTGGCGTTGACGCCGGGCTGGCTCGCCTATGATTTCCCCGCCGCCTACAAGAAGAAGAACTGGCGCGGCCAGCGGCAGAAATGGGCGGCGATGCTGTTCGAGGCGGCCGACGCCGAGATTGATCTTGAGGCGGACGATCATCAGGAGTTCGACGATTGGCGCTGGGGCGAACTGGAAGAAGCGCCGTCGCTGATCGTGCCGTTCAAGCGCCGCATCTATGAGGAGATCGTGCTCGCCTTCGCCCCATTGCGCGATTACCTGCGCCGGGCGCCATGACGCGCGCCCTCGACTTTCTCGTGGACCGCGTTCTCTATCGCGACGGGCTGATGCTGGTCATCGACAAGCCGGCGGGGTTGCCGGTGCACGCCAAGCCGGGAACGAAAAAGGGCGAGGCCGGCGAGAGCCTTGAAGATTATTTCGACGCGCTCCGCTTCGGCTTGCCGCGCGCGCCCGCGCTCGCCCACCGGCTCGACCGCGACACCACAGGCTGCCTCATCCTCGGGCGACACCCAAAGGCGCTGCGAAAGCTGCACAGACTGTTCTTCGAGGGCAGGGTCGACAAGACCTATTGGGCGATCTGCCGCGGCATCCCCGAAAAGCTCTCGGGAACGATCGATGCGCCGCTGAAAAAGGGAACCGAAAAGGCCGGCTGGAGAATGGCCGTCGCCGCGCCTGGCGACGACGGCGCGATGGACGCCGTCACCACCTATCGCACCCTCAAAACGAAAGACGGCGTCGCCTTCATCGAAGCCAAGCCCAAGACCGGCCGCACGCACCAGATCCGCGTCCACCTCGCGTCGATCGGCGCGCCGATCCTCGGCGACCCGCTTTACGGCGCGCTGTCGGCCGAAGATCGCCGGCAGCCGATCATGCTGCACGCGCGCCGCGTCATCATTCCGATCTCGAAAAACAAGGAGCCGGTCATCGTCGAATCGCCGCCGCCGGAATGGATGGCGGCGATGCTGGAGCGCTTCGAGGTTCGGCCTTGAGGCTTTGTTAACGCCCCTTTTGCGCGGTTGCGGCTATCTTGCCGCGGATGCGCATCGCGACGCAAAATCGAAGAACAGGCGCGCGGTCAGCGACGCGGGGCGCGGCTGTGTTCGCGCTCGAAGGCGGGCGCGTATTTGCGATCATACCGATACTGACAAGCGTCTTTACAGCGATCCTGTTCGACATTCGCGCCGAAAAGATTTTCAGCCTGGCCGCCGCTGCTGCAACTGTCGGCGGGGCTTCTCTGGATCGGGCCGCTTTACTCGCTGGGCTTCGGCACGATAGCGAGTTCGCTCATCGCGCCTGCTCTCCTCGCGCTGACGTTCGGCGGATTCGCTTTTTGGCAATTTAGAGCGCCGCCTGAAATTCCTTCATGCGTGCGAGCGTTGTTTCCGCGGCGTGACGCGTCTCCAGCGTCGAATCGGCGTCGGCGAGGTCTTCTTCCGCGTCCTTGATGCGCTGCGCGATCATTTCACGCGAGAGGTCGGCGACCGCGATCGCCTCTTCGGCAAGAATGGTGAGGCCGACGGGTGTGACTTCCGCGAACCCGCCGCGCACGAAGATGCGGCGTTCGTCGCCGCCCTTCTTCACCTTGACGACGCCGGGCGAGAGTACTGTCATGAACGGCGCATGGTTCGGCAACACGCCGAAGGCGCCTTCGACGCCCGGCGCCTCAACCATATCGACATCCTCGGAGATCAGTTCCTTCTCCGGCGAGACGAGATTGAAGTGGAGTTTGTCAGCCATATCACGTGAGGAATTGGAAATTAGGGATTAGGGATTTGGATCCCCTGCTAGTCCCTAATCCCAAATCCCTAATCCCTTTCCTATGCCGCTTCCGCCGCGAGGCGCTGCGCTTTTTCAATCGCCTGTTCGATGGTGCCGACCATGTAGAAAGCGGCTTCGGGCAGGTGGTCGTAGTCGCCGGCGACGAGGCCTTTGAAAGAGCGCACGGTGTCAGCGATCGGCACCTGCACGCCCGGCGAGCCGGTGAAGACCTGCGCGACGTCGAAGGGCTGCGACAGGAAGCGCTCGATCTTCCGCGCGCGCGCGACGGTGAGTTTGTCCTCTTCCGACAATTCGTCCATGCCGAGAATGGCGATGATGTCCTGCAGCGCCTTGTAGCGCTGGAGAACCGTCTGCACCGAGCGCGCGACCTGATAATGCTCCTCGCCGACGATCCGCGGGTCGAGGATGCGCGAGGTCGAATCGAGCGGGTCGACCGCCGGGTAGATGCCCTTTTCGGCGATGCCGCGGTTCAACACGGTCGTCGCGTCGAGGTGCGAGAACGAGGTCGCCGGCGCGGGGTCGGTCAGATCGTCGGCGGGCACATAGATCGCCTGCACCGAAGTGATCGAGCCCTTGGTCGTCGTGGTGATGCGCTCTTGCAGCTGGCCCATGTCGGTCGCCAGCGTCGGCTGATAGCCGACCGCCGACGGGATGCGCCCGAGCAGCGCGGAGACTTCCGAGCCCGCCTGCGTGAAGCGGAAGATGTTGTCGACGAAGAAAAGAACGTCCTGACCCTGGTCGCGGAAATGTTCGGCGACGGTCAATCCGGTCAGCGCGACGCGGGCTCTGGCGCCCGGCGGCTCGTTCATCTGGCCGTAGACCAGCGCGCATTTGGAGCCGGCGGCGGAGCCCGTCTTGTGCGGGTCCTTGTTGACGCCGGATTCGATCATCTCGTGATAGAGGTCGTTGCCTTCGCGCGTGCGCTCGCCGACGCCGGCGAACACCGAAAAGCCGCCATGCACTTTCGCGATGTTGTTGATCAGTTCCTGGATCAACACGGTCTTGCCGACGCCGGCGCCGCCGAAGAGGCCGATTTTGCCGCCCTTGGCGTAGGGACAGAGAAGATCGACGACCTTGATGCCGGTGACGAGGATTTCCGATTCAGTCGACTGTTCGACGAAGGGCGGCGCTTCCTGGTGAATGCCGCGCCGCGCCGTGAAGGAAATCGGGCCGGCTTCATCGACCGGCTCGCCGATGACGTTCATAATGCGGCCCAAAGTGCCCTCGCCGACCGGCACCGAAATCGCCGCGCCGGTGCTCGTCACTTTCTGGCCGCGGACGAGGCCTTCGGAGCTATCCATCGCGATCGTGCGCACGACATTCTGGCCGAGATGCTGCGCCACCTCGAGCACGAGACGATTCCCGTGATTTTCGGTTTCGAGCGCGCTCAGGATCCCCGGCAGCTCGCCGTCGAATTCGACGTCGACGACGGCGCCGATGACCTGGCTGATGCGACCTGTTTTACTCATGTCTTATTCCTTCGATCTGTTCAATTCGTTCGTTAGCGGATCAATTCAACCTTAACCGTGGGCGAAAGGGCCGCCCAGGCGCGATCGCCTGTCAGCACGGGCAAGCCGCGTTCCGCGGCGAGCGCGAGACAAAACCGGTCACCCAGCGAAAGACCAAGGTCGGACGGAAAGCCTGATGCGACGAGCGCATCCACATCGTCCGGGGCTGCCCAAAGTATCCCAAATTCGTCAAGCAGGGTTTTGACCGCACGCGCGTCGAGGCCCTTCCTCGCGGACGCCGTCAACACCTCGCACAAATTCACCACCGACATGACGCTGTCGTTGATCGACGCCATCACCTTGTCTATTCCATCTTCCTTGAAGATGACGGCCAACACCGCTGAAGCGTCAAGGACCCGGGTCATTTGTCGGCCTCGCGAGCGGTCTCGCGCCGGCGCTCCGCCAGAAACTCATCCACCACGCCTTTCGGCATTTTTCCCTTATTGGCGTTTTTCGCGAGCCGATGAAGCTCGGCCATCACCTCTTTGGCGTCCCGGCGCGGCGACGCTTCCCGGACCAGCAGAAAGCGCACCTCTTCCTCCATGCTGCGCCCCTTCGCCGCCGCCCGCATGCGCGTGGCTTCGTGAACGTCATCTGGAACTTGTCTGACCGTTATGGTTTTCATGCGGTTCATATAGGTGATGCAAGCATTGCTGTCAATGCTAGCACCTATAAAGCCTCCGCGCCCGAAATGATTTCGATGAGTTCCTTGGTGATCTGCGCCTGACGCGCGCGATTGTATTGCAGGGTCAGCTTGTCGATCATGTCGCCGGCGTTGCGCGTCGCGTTGTCCATCGCCGACATCGACGCCGCCTGCTCCGACGCGACGTTTTCAAGCAGCGCGCGGAACACCTGCACCGAGACATAGCGCGGCAGCAGCGCCTTCAGGATCGCCTCTTCTTCCGGCTCATACTCATAGACGGCGCCCTTGAGGTCCGGCGGCTTCACGCCCTCGGGCGCGATCGCCGGGATGATCTGCTGGGCGGTCGGGATCTGGCTGACCACAGATTTGAACTTGCCGTAAAACAGCGTCGCGACGTCGAATTCGCCGGCGTCGAACATGCCGAGCACTTTCTCGGCGATCTCCTGCGCCTGCGCAAAGCCGACCTGGCGCACCGCGGTGAAATCGGTCTTGGCGATGATCAAATCACCATAGAGGCGTTTCAGCTGGTCATTGCCCTTGCGGCCGACAGTGATGATTTTCACCGTCTTGCCCTCGCCTTGCAGCGTCACGATGCGCTCGCGCGCGAGGCGCACGATCGACGAGTTGAAGGCGCCGCAAAGCCCCTTGTCCGCCGTCGCGACGATGAGGAGGTGAACCTTGTCAGACCCTGTGCCGGCGAGCAGCCGCGGCGCGTTCGGATTGTTCTTCGACGACGCGGCGAGATTGGCGAGCACGCCCTCCATCCGCTCCGTATAGGGACGGGATTCTTTCGCGCGCTCTTCCGCCCGGCGCAGCTTCGCCGCCGCGACCATCTGCTTCGCCTTGGTGATCTTCTTCGTCGACTTGACGGAAGCGATCCGGTTCTTGAGGGCTTTGAGGGAGGGCATTTATCCGCACTTCACTTCGATGACGACGCCGTTTTCATCGGTCACGATGTTGAGGCGGTCGGGGCGGTAATCCATGGTGACCGGATCGCCATGCTTGTAGATGCGATGAGGGAGGTCGGCCGGATAGCGTGATCGCGGCGACATTCGAGCCGATGAGCGACTGATGATCGGCGGCCCCGCACGCGTCCGCCGCCGGCTCTTCAACTGCCGGCGTTTCGGCCGCCGGCTCTTCCGTCGATGGTTCAACGACGACCGGCTCCGCAGACGGCTGTTCCGCGGCCGGCGCTTCTTCGGCTGCTTCCTTGGGCGCGCAAGCGGCCATCGCGAAGGCGGCGATCGAGGCGAGCAGGAACTTTTCAACCGTCATGGCGCGCTCCTTCCGAGGATAGGATCAGGCGAACTTCTTCACAAACGCGTCGAGGATGCCGGCGAGCTTGTCTTCCTCGGCCTTGTCGAGCTTGCCGGTGTCGCGGATCGTTTTCAGCAATGCGGCGTGGTCGGCGTGGAGATGGCGCAGAAACTCCTTCTCGAAATCCTGCACGCGGTTCTTCGGCATCTTGTCGAGATAGCCGCGGACGCCCGCGAAGATCACGCACACCTGCTCTTCGACCTGCAGCGGCGAGAATTGCGGCTGCTTCATCAGTTCGGTGAGGCGGTCGCCGCGGTTCAGAATGCGCTGCGTCGTCGCGTCAAGGTCGGAGCCGAACTGCGCGAAGGCGGCGAGTTCGCGATACTGGGCAAGCTCCCCTTTGATCTTGCCGGCGACCTGCTTCATCGCCTTGATCTGCGCCGAGGAGCCGACGCGGCTGACCGACAGGCCGACGTTCACCGCCGGACGGATGCCCTGATAGAAGAGATCGGTTTCAAGGAAAATCTGTCCGTCGGTGATCGAGATGACGTTGGTCGGGATGTAAGCCGACACGTCGTTCGCCTGCGTCTCGATGATCGGCAGCGCCGTCAGCGACCCCGCCCCGTGCTTTTCATTCAGCTTGGCCGCGCGCTCAAGAAGACGCGAGTGGAGATAGAAAACGTCGCCCGGATAGGCTTCGCGGCCCGGCGGACGGCGCAGCAACAGCGACATCTGGCGATAAGCGACGGCCTGCTTCGACAAATCGTCATAGATGATCAGCGCATGCATGCCGTTGTCGCGGAAATATTCCGCCATCGCGCAGCCGGCGAACGGCGCCAGAAACTGCAAGGGCGCCGGCTCCGACGCCGTCGCGGCGACGACGATCGTGTACTCAAGCGCGCCGTTGTCTTCCAGCGTCTTCACGATCTGCGCGACGGTCGAGCGTTTCTGGCCGATCGCGACATAGACGCAATAGAGTTTCTTCTTCTCATCGCCCGAGGCGTTGATCTCCTTCTGGTTCAGGATGGTGTCGATGCAGATTGCGGTCTTGCCGGTCTGGCGGTCGCCGATGACAAGCTCGCGCTGGCCGCGGCCGACCGGGATCATCGCGTCGATGGCCTTGATGCCGGTCTGCACCGGTTCGTGCACGGACTTTCGCGGCAGGATGCCCGGCGCCTTGACGTCGACGACGCGGCGCTCGGTCGCGACAATCGGCCCCTTGCCGTCGATCGGATTGCCGAGGCCGTCGACGACGCGGCCGAGAAGCCCCTTGCCGACCGGTACGTCGACAATCGACTTGGTGCGCTTGACGGTGTCGCCTTCCTTGATGTTGCGGTCTTCGCCGAAGATGACGACGCCGACATTGTCGCTTTCAAGGTTCAGCGCCATGCCTTTGACGCCGTCCGAAAACTCGACCATTTCGCCCGCCTGGACGTTGTCGAGACCGTAGACGCGCGCAATGCCGTCGCCGACCGACAGCACCTGCCCGATCTCGGAAACCTCGGCGTCCTTGCCGAAGTCCTTGATCTGCTGTTTCAGGATGCTGGAAATTTCAGCCGCGTTGAGTTCCATGGAGCTTAAGCCTCTTTCATCACGGATTTCAGTCGATTGAGTTTGGTCTTCAGCGACGAGTCGATCATTTTCGATCCGACCTTCACGACCATGCCGCCAAGCAGGTCTGCGTCGACTCTGACGGAAAGATTGACCGCCTTGCCGACAACGCGTTCGATCTCGCCCCTGAGGCGCTTCGTCTGCTCGTCATTCAAGGGCGCCGCCGCGATCGCCTCGGCGGCGATTTCGCCGCGATGCTGCGCAAGGCGCTGGCCGAACGCGGCGATCATGCCCTCAAGCGCGAACAGGCGCCCGTTGCGGGCGACAACGCCGAGGAATTTCACGGTCATCGGCGACAGCGCGGCCTTGACCGCGATCGCCTCAATGGCGCGCGCCTTGTCGTCGGCGCTATAGACGGGGCGCGTTAGCACGCCCTTCAGATCGTCTGACGCGGCGATCGACCGCGACAGCGATTGCAGGTCGGCCGCGACGCGCTCCAGCGCATTTTCGTCGAGAGCAAGGTCAAAGAGCGCCCCGGCGTAACGAAGCGCGGCGCCGGAGAGGCGCGGCGGGGCGGCGGCTTGCGAAGACATGAGGGCGTTACAGCTCCGGTCCGGCGCGGCGCGGGATGGCGCCTAACTGATTGAATTTACAGCGAATTTGGAGCCGGACTTGCGCGCGCAAACAGCCCCTCGACGCGATCGCAGGTGGGGTTAGCATGGGCCTCGCGGCGACGCAACAATCGCCGGTGCGGCGGAATGGCGGGGGCGCCACAGCGGCAAAGTTTCGGGCCGCAGCAGGCAACCCATTACTTGCTCAGCTGAATAAAATGGTGATGCTGATCAGCAATGACCGCCGCACCGGGCGCGTAGGAAAAATAAC
>JBGSNB010000039.1:0-19533 GCA_041739835.1 Parvularculaceae bacterium
CCAGCGCCGGCAGCGCCGCCTGCCGGATCATGGTGAGGCCCTGCCCGAAGTCCCAGAGCCCGAAGCGCGTTCCCGGTCCCGCCAGCAGAATCGGCAGGGCGACCAGAATGGCGACCGCCGCAATCAGTTTTACCGCAAGGCGCATGGGACCCTCCTGTTGACCGCGCAAGCATAGGCCGAGTTTCGCCCGCCTCAAAACGCCGCCTTGCCAAGCGCGCCGCCCGTCACCATGTCGAGGCTCGCGAAGGGAGCACCGCTCATGGCCCGTCCGGTCACTGTCACGCTCAAACACGATCTTGGCGCGGATGAAGCGCGCCGGCGCCTGCGCGACGGCTTCGGCAAGATCAAACAGAGCCTGTCGGGCGGCATGGTCTTCGCCTTTGACGAGCATTGGACCGGCGACAATCAGCTCCGCTTCACCGCCAAGGGCCTCGGCCAGACCATTGACGGCGTTATCGACATCTTCCCGCAACATGTCCGCATCGAAGCAGTCCTGCCCGGCGTCCTCGCGGCGCTCGCCGACATCATCACCGGCAAGCTGGAGAAAGAGGGCACGCTGCTGCTGGAGAAGAGATAGCCGGCGAACTGCTCGAATGGGGTGGCGGTCGTTCGCCAAAAACCGGACGCTGGCGTCGCACGAACGCGCGTGCTTCGACGGCGGTCAGGTCGGCAGATCCGGGAACAGGGATGGCGCCATTTGGCTGGCGAAATCCTTGAACATACGAACGGCTCTTGGAATGTGCCGATTGCCGAGATGGATCATGGAGAGCGGTTCAATTCTCAATTTCCAGTCCGGCATCACTTCGATGAGTTTGCCAGTTAGCATAAGATCGGGCCTGACGATTGGCGGCAGGTCGCCAATGCCGCTACCCGAGACAAGCGCCGCCGCGAGCCCCGCAAAATCGTTCATGGCCAGATCAGGCTGAAAGCGGATTGTCTCGGACTGTGCGCCCTTGCCGAATGTCCAACGGTGTTCTCTGGTCCACAAGGTGAAGGCGAGCAGCCTGTGGCTTATGAGATCCCTTGGAGACTCAGGCGAGGCGTGCCGCGTCAGATATTCCGGGCTTGCGACAAGGCGGCGCCGATAGGTCAGAATTGGCCGGGCGACCAGCGAGGAGTCTTTCAATTCGCCTGCCCGAAAGACCAAGTCCACACCTTCGGCGATGTGGTCCACGTAACGGTCCGTCACCAGCACATGCACGCGCACGCCCGGGTAGGCCGCTTGAAACGCGGTGATGATCGGAGAAAGCAGGCTGTCGGCGATACTGGGCGGTGCGGACAATCGCAGCAGTCCTTTCACTTCAGACAGCTGGTTGGATATGATGGTCTCGACGGCTTCACTCACCTCGGCGCCGCGCTGGGCCTCGCTGAGGACATCCGCGCCGACATCGGTCAGCCGAAGACTCCGCGTCGACCGCTCCAGGAGGCGCACGCCCAGCTGGTCTTCGAGATCTGCGACCTTTCGCGATACGGTCGAAACCGGCATGTTCAGGCGCCGGGCGGCTTCCGAGAAACTAAGCGTCTCCGCGACCTTGGCGAAAACGATCAGAGCATTCAGGTCGGCCATTCTTTTTTCCAAATATGGGAAAATAAATCTAACTTTACACAACTAATCTAAAAAATGGAAAACTCCTAGTCTTGGGTGACAGCAAACCCGCCGGTTCAGGCTAAGGAGACATTCGATGAAAATCCCGCTCAGAAACGTCATGGCCGCCGCCGCTGCGATCGCCGCATCGGCGGGCGTCGCCTCAGCCCAGCACGACGCCGATCGCGCGGCGATCGAAGCCGTCCTCGCAACCTATGAAGCCGCTTTGAACGCGTCCGACACCGGGACCTTGTTGACGCTCTACGCCGCAGACGGCGTGTTCATGCCGCAACACAGCCTGCCAAATGTCGGCGCAGACGCCATTCGCAAAGCCTATGAGGGCGTCTTCGGTGCAATCACGCTGGAGGTCGATTTCGAGATTGATGAGATCGCGCAGGTGGCGCCGGACTGGGCCTTCGCGCGCACGCGTTCGAACGGCTTCGTGACAATCAACGCGACGGGCGAGCGTGCGCCAGAGGCCAATCAGGAGCTCTTCGTTTTCACAAAGGTGAAGTCCGACGATTGGAGGATCGCGCGCTACATCTTTGCGACCACCAACCCGCCGCGCCATTAGCCTGCAACGGAAAGGAAATCCTCATGTTCGACCAAATCCTCAAACATGCCGACCTTCCCGCGCGCGCGGGTCTGTCCGCCATCTTCATTCTTTCGGGCGTCAGCAAGATCGGCGCATTTGCCGCCACGCAGGGATATATGGAGGCCTTCGGGCTGCCGGGCATCCTGCTGTCCCCGACCATCGCCTTTGAAATCGGCGCCGGAACCGCTCTCCTGCTCGGTCTCGGTACACGCTATGTTGCGTTGTTGCTTGCCGGCTTTTCGCTCGTCACGGCGCTCGTCTTTCATCGCGACTTTACCGACCAGATCCAGCAGATCATGTTCCTGAAAAACGTCGCGATGGCGGGCGGACTGCTCCTGATGGCGAAAACCGGCGCCCCGGGTTTGAGCCTACATGGTATTCGCGCGAACCGGGCAGCGGCGTAATCAAGCAGAGACTATACGGCGTCCTCGCCGTGCGCCGCGCGGCTCCCCGGCATGAAGGGGATCTATATCGCTTCGCTCTGAGGGGGCCGATGGCGCGTCACGAAGGGCGGGGCCAACCTCAGTCGCGCGAATCGAAAGGCGAGCGCTAGCCCTTCGGCAACAGGCACACCTGGCCGCGGCGCCAGGGCGTAAGATAGGTAGGCTTTCCCATGCGCGCGATCGTTTCGTGGTATTCTTCGCGCTGCGCATCGTGGATGATCATCAGCCCGCCGCTCTCAAGAATCTCCCAGCCGGTCTCGATGCAGAATTTCCGGGCGCGTCCGTCGACGAAGATGCAGTCGAACTTCATGCCGAGCGTCGTCGGGTGGTCGACATAGTCCCTAAAGACGCTTCGGTCGCTTTCCGCACGCTTGCGCCAGGCCTGCCGCGCGCCGCGATAGAGGCCGAAGAATTGCCGGTCGGGCTCCTTGGTGGTCGCTTCCTTCAGAAAATAGGATAGCCGCGGATCGCTGGCGGCGGCCTTCACCTTTTCGTACCAAAGCGGGTGATGCTCGATCGAAACCAGTTTCTCGATCGAGGCGTAGCGCTTCAGGAAATCGATGGTCGACCCGCCGGAGCCCCATTCAAGAAAACGCCGCGGCTGCAGCGCCGTCAGCGCCGACGCGATCTGCGAATATTCGACGCTGTCCATGTATACGCGCATCGCGTCGTTCCTCTTGCGGTCGGACCCGCCCTTACACTGGCGACCCGAAAGCGCGCAACCTGCCTGCCATTATCGACAAGCCGGGCCGGTGTTCTGCTCCAACCGCGCCTCACGCAGGCTGCCGCCTTGCGGCCTCAGGCTTGCTCCGGCGGTGAGTGAGCGCTCACTCACGGCCTCGGCCGCCGCCCGCGAAAATTTATTTTCGGATTCCTGTCACACTCGGGGCCCCTGTGTCGTCTTAGCGTCAGGGCGTGCGTCATCACTGCGGCGCGCGCCGGCTCTTTGACATCGTGAATCCTTCACGGCGTTCCGGTTCGGTTGAACTGGCCGCCCGCACTCAGGAAAAGCCCGGAGCCCAGCTCTGCGCGCGAAAAAGGCATGCCCTTTGACGACGAAGAAAGGGCGCCGTTTGCGGCTGCAAGCCGCGCGGAGAGGCAAAAAACCGCGACGAAGGGATCCCGCAGAGGGCGCCTTTTCGACGCAAGGCGGGAAGCCCCGCTCGAAAAGAAAGCGCCCCTGCGGAAGGGGCGCTTTCCAGAAATTCGAGATCGACAGCCTAGCGCTTCGAAAACTGGAACGAGCGGCGGGCTTTCTTGCGGCCGTATTTCTTGCGCTCGACGGCTCTGCTGTCGCGGGTCAAGAACCCGCCAGCCTTGAGAACGGCGCGAAGCGACGGCTCGTAATAGGTGAGCGCGCGCGCAATGCCGTGGCGCACCGCGCCGGCCTGCCCCGACGGGCCCGAGCCGGCGACCGTGCAAAACACGTCATACTGGTCCTTGCGGCCAGCGGCGATCATCGGCTGCTTGATGATCATCTGCAGCACCGGACGGCCGAAATATTCCGTCTGGTCCTTGCCGTTGACGGTGATCTTGCCGGCGCCCGGCTTGATCCAGACGCGCGCGACGGCCGTCTTGCGCTTGCCGGTCGCATAGGACTGGCCGTGCTTGTCGATCTTCGGCTCGCGGACGATTTCTTCCTGCGCGGCGACGAGGCCGGCTTCCGCCGCGACGGACTTCAGGTCTTCAAAAGAGGTTGTGCTCATGGCTTAGGCGCTCTTCTTTTTGACGAGTTTGGCGTTCTTTGCGTTCAGGGCCGCGACGTCGAGTTTGACCGGCTGCTGCGCCTCGTGCGGGTGTTCGCCGCCGGCATAGATCATCAGCTTGGTCATCTGACCGCGGGCGAGCGGCGAGTCCTTCGGCATCATCCGGCGCACGGCGTTCTCAAGCACACGCTCCGGGAAGCGGCCGTCGAGAAGCGCGCCGGCGGTGCGCTCCTTGATGCCGCCGGGAAATCCGGTGTGCCAGTGAAACTTGTGCTGCTCGCGCTTGTTGCCGGTCAGCGCGACCTTGCCGGCGTTGACGACGATGACATGGTCGCCGCAATCGACATGGGGCGTGAACATCGGCTTGTGCTTGCCGCGCAGACGCGTCGCGATAACGGATGCAAGGCGCCCGACGACAAGGCCTTCGGCGTCAATCAGCACCCACTTCTTGTCCACGTCCGCAGCCTTGGCGGAATAGGTTTTCATCACAGGGTTCCTCGGTCAAAAGACAAGGCCGGACTTGCGGCGCGCGCTCGCCCGGCCAATTCGAGGCCGGCGGATAGCAGGCGTCATTTTCACCGTCAACTGAATTCCGGAAATGCCCGAAGAATAAGCGCTTCCGCGCTGCGGTATAATAATACCGTAGCCTTCTCGGCCACGGCTGCCGGCCCCGCCGGTTTCTGCTATCAGCGCCCGGACGTCTTTGGAGCCTCGCCATGCGTTTGATCCCCGCGCTCGCCGCGCTCATCGCCCTCGCCGCGTGCGACCGCCCCCAGAAAACGGAACTGCCCGCGCCGACGGTCGACGTGAAAGAGGTTGCGGCTGCCGACGGCTATGGCGCGCCCGGCGCAAAAATCAACGCAGTCGCCTTCTGGTCGCATCCGAGCGTCAATTTCGAGAGTCTCGTCTTGGCGGCGACCGATGCCGGCGTCGATGCCTATTCAGTCGAGTCCGGCGAGCGGGCCGGCGGCATCGCGCAAGGAGCGGTCACGTCGATGGCGACCATTTACGCGGGAACCGGCCCGGCAGCGCAGGGCTTTGTCATCGCGGCGCGCAGCGCCGGCTATGAATTCTACGCGATCGACAACACTTCGGGCGAAATGACGTCCGCGCTGGTGGAAAGCGGCGCGCCGGGAACTGGGAAATTCTGCGCCGGCAATGCTGGCAAGTCGCTTGCGCTTTATGAGATCGATGGCGACGTGCTCGCCGCGCGGGCAATTTCGATATCGGCGACCGGCGTGTCGCTCGGCGACCCAACGCCGCTGGCGACGATCGGGGGGCTTGACGCCTGTCACGTCGACGACCGCACCGGCGCCGTCATCGCTTTCAGCGGCGACGGCGCAATCCGGCGCCTCGATCCGCAAACCGGCGAAAGTTTCGGGCTTGCGTTCATCGCCGACGGCAAACCGTCCTTGTCTGCGCTCCATTTGATGACGACCGCCGAACCGGAGAGTGCGGCGGGCGGCGCGATCGCCGTCCTTAATGGAGAAAGAGGCGTTATCAGCCTGTTTGACCTCGTCGACGGGCATGCGCTTGGCGCGGTCCGGATCAAGTCAACTTTCGATCTGGACGACGTCGCGTCGGCGACCTCGATCGCCGCAGGCTACGGGAATTATGGCGGCGTTTATCGCGACGGCGCGCTCGCTGTCGTCACAACCGGCGACGGCGCGCCGATCCGGCTCGTGCCCTTCAACGGCATCCTCGATGCGCTCGGCGTGACGGCGGGCGAGAATGTCGATCCGCGCGCGCCTCAGGCGGCGGAGGCCGACGAACGCGTCATCGAGATCGAATTCGAGCAGCCATGAGCAAGGAAGAGCGCCGCCGCCAACACAAGGATCGCGCCGGCTTGATGCGCAAGCCCAAGCGCGATCGGCGTCGCCGCCAGCACGGTCCACACGCCGAGGGCGATCTGCATCACCACCGCGGCGAGCAGGATTTGCGCGCGCCGCTTCAGCCGCGTGCGGCGCGCACCGAGATACAGCCAAAGCGTCGCCGCAGCGAGCAGATAGGCGCCAAGACGATGATTGAACTGCACGGCGGCGGCCGTCTCGAACAAATCCTGCCATCGCGGCGCGTCGGCGAAGTACCCGTTTGGAAAGAAAGCGCCGTCCATCAGCGGCCAGGTGTTAAAGACGCGCCCGGCGCGCAGACCGGCGACAAAAGCGCCGAGGATCATTTGCAGAAAGACGCCGAGGGCGAGCGCCATGGCGAACGGCGACAGATTGCTCCGCATTTCCTTCCGCCTGCTGACGAGATCGAGCGCCAGCCAGAACATCATCGCGAAGAGCAGCACCGCAAGCGCCAGATGCGCCGCGAGCCGGTATTGGCTGACATCGACCCGCCCGGAAAGGCCGCTCGACACCATCCACCAGCCAAGCGCGCCTTGCGCGCCGCCGAGAAGGAGAATGCCGGCAAGCTTTACGCCCAGCGCGCGATTGATGCGTTTCGTCGCCGCAAACCAAAGGAACGGGACCAGAAAAGCGATGCCGATCAGTCGACCAAGGAAACGGTGGCCCCATTCCCACCAGTAGATTTCCTTGAAATCGGCGAGCGACATGCCCCAATTGACCTGCTCATATTCGGGGATCGTCTTGTACTTCTCGAATTCGGCCAGCCAGGCGGCTTCGCTCAAGGGCGGGACAGCGCCGGTGACGGGGCGCCATTCGACGATCGACAGCCCGGAATCGGTGAGGCGCGTCGCGCCGCCGACCATCACCATCAGCGCGACCAGCGCGCACATGATGAAGAGCCAGATGGCGACAGGACGGACGGAACTCAGCGCGGGCGATGGCATGATTTCACTTTAGACTTTGACGGCTCGGCTCGAATGCGGCGCGCCGTCGCGGGCGCGCTGTGATGTCGCCGCGCCTCAAGAAGCTGGTCGGGCTCGCGATATTGCTGCCCGGATTGCTGCTCTATTTCGGCGCCGTGGTCACGCTGGCGGAGATGTTGCCGGAATTCTGGCTGGCCAGGCTCGCGTATTTCGTCGTAACCGGCCTCGCCTGGGCGCTGCCGGCCATCCCGCTGATTAGGTGGATGGAAAAAGACAGCAACGGTGGAACTGACCGGCCGAAGTAACTTCGATGGCGACCGGCAGCAGGAATTCAGTTCGGCGGACCTTGTTGTTGGCCGCCAAGACCGCCGGCGGGCAGCTGGCCGACGTTTCCGAGGAGTTGCTCCCAGAAACCGAGTTCCTTGCCTCGGGTCGGGGTTTCTCTCGACGCCATATTCACCTTCACGGCGTCGGCCAGCTCGATCGTATCGACTTTCTCAACGAGACCCTGATCGTCAAAATGGAAGGCGACAACCGTCCGGGCGGTCGTCTCCGGCCGGAAAAAGGCGCGCGAGGCGTCGAGCGCCGAAAGGTAATACCAAGCGTTCCGGTCGAAAGTGCCGATCAGCGACGGTTCGCCATAACGAGCAAGGACGCTGTCTTTGCTATCGACGCCGACAAGGGCCGAAAGCCCCGTTTCACCGCGTTCGAGCACATAGCCGTGCGAGCTGCGGTTCGAAACGCAACCCGAGAGACAGGCCATCACCACGCCAAACGCCAAAACTCGTACAAAGGTCATTTCTTGATCCCGCGCCTCTCAGGGCCTAACTCCTCGCCGCAGCCGCCGTCAGTCAATGGGGCAAGGCGATGATCGTGACGCTATTTAGGAAAGATCGGGTCCGAAGCCAAGCCGAAACGCTTTTTGAGGCGTTGGCCGGGCCGGCGCGAGCGCCAAAATTCTACCAATCTGCAGGCGCGCCGGATACGCCCGAGGGCCGGTTCGATATGCTGACCCTGCATATGTTCCTCGCGATCGACCGGCTGAGGCGAGACGCGTCCGATCATGACCGGTTGATTCGGCGCCTGCAGGAGGTGTTTTTTGAGCATCTTGATGCCGCGCTGCGCGAAATGGGCGTCGGCGATCTTTCCGTCGGCCGCAAGATCCGCGGGCTGGCCGAGGCGTTTTACGGCCGGATCTCCGCCTATGAACGCGCGATTGCCGCCGAAGACGGGACTCTCGCGGCGGCTCTGGCGCGAAACGTGATCGGGTCTGAGGATCCGAAAAAAGGCGCGCCCCTCGCCGTTTATATGATTACGGCGCGCGGCGCGCTCGCCCGGCGCCCGATTGTCGAACTTGACGCCGCCCTCCGCGATCTCGGCGGCGAGACCGCGCTCCTGCGCGGCGGAGCTCCGGATGAATGAAATGCCGTGCGCCAAAAGCGCAACATTATCGCACGTTGTCATTGTCAACGAGATCGATGCGTCTGGGGCGGACTATGCAATTGAAGCGAACGCCGTCGAAAGACAGGAGATCGCCGAGCGACTTGATATTCCGGCTTTGAACCGCCTCACTGGCAACTTCCGGCTGACGCCGATGCGCGGCGGCGTCGATATCCGTCTCACGCTCAATGCCGAGGCGGAACGCACATGTGTCGTCAGCCTTGAGCCGATCACCGAGGCCATTCACGAAACAGTGACGATACAACTGCTGCGCGCCTATGAACCGGAAGCGGATATCGACAACGATGATATTTTGCGCGAAGGGCTCGAAAGCGATGAAATCGATCTTGGCGAAATGCTCGTTCAATTCCTGTCGCTGTCGCTCGACCCTTATCCTCGCAGGTCCGGCGCCGAGCCTCTCCTAGAAAAATATCGCGATGCAGCATTTTTGTCGCCCTTCGCGGCGCTAAAGGGGCTCGTCGACCGTGAACAATGACGTCTCCGGGCGGGAATCAGCGAATCTGCGCTTTCTTTCCGGAGGATCGCCGATCCGCTATCCTGCGGCCGAAAGGGAGTATCGCCGAGCTTGACCGAGGACCCAAAAAAATCCGGCGCGCAGATTATCGGCGTCGACGCCATGGGGACTGACGCTGGCCCGCAAGCCCTTGTCGCCGGCGCGGCGCGCGCGCTGAAATCCGGCGTCGCCGCAAAGATTGTCTTCTTCGGCGACGAAGCGGCTTTAATGCCCATGGTGGCGGCGCGACCTGAACTCGTCGGCGCGAAAATCGTGCATTGCGCAGCAGCGGTCTCGATGACCGACAAGCCAATGCATGTCTTGCGGCGCGGGCGCGACACGTCGATGTGGAAAGCGGTCGAGGCGCAAAAGGAAGGTCGCGTCAACGCCGTCGTTTCCGGCGGCAATACCGGCGCCTTGATGGCGGTGTCGCGCATGCAGCTCGGCATGATTCCAGGGGTCGACCGTCCAGCCGTGACGGCGCTGTGGCCGACGCCGCGGGGACGCGTCGTCGTACTCGATGTCGGCGCCAATGTTGAGGCGACCGATCAGGAACTCGTCAGGTTCGCCATCATGGGCGAGGCGTTCTTTCGCGCCCTCACAGGCAAGCCGAAGCCGACGGTCGGTCTGCTGAATGTCGGCGCCGAAGAATTGAAAGGTCACGACCTCATCCGCTCCGCTGCGCGCATCCTGCGCGAGGCGGACGCCGATATGGCCTTTCACGGATTTGTCGAAGGCAACGATATCTCGCAGGGCGCAGTCGACGTTGTCGTCACGGACGGTTTCACCGGCAACATCGCCCTGAAGTCCGCGGAAGGCGCCGCGCGCCTCGTTGGCGGGTGGATCAAGGAGGCGCTGACGGGCTCGCCGCTGGCGAAATTCGCATCGCTGCTGATGATCGGAGACTTGCGCAAGCTGAAAGAGCGGATCGATCCGTCCTCAGTCAATGGCGGCGTATTCCTCGGAATCAACGGCGTCGTCGTGAAAAGCCATGGCGGCGCCGACGAAAGGGGCGTCGCAGCGGCGATCGCCATGGCGTCAAGCCTTGTCGGCAAGGGCTTTCGGCAGGAAGTATCGCAAACAGTCGCGCTCGTTTCAGAACGCGCCGGCAAGGCGCTTGAGGCGGCGGAATGAAGATAAAGGCCGTTGTCACCGGCAGCGGGTCCTATCTGCCGCCGGACGTGATGACCAATCACGACCTGTCGGCGATCGTCGACACCAGCGATGAGTGGATCCGCGAGCGCACCGGCATCCGCGAGCGTCACATCGCCTCCGATGATCAGCGTACATCGGATCTCGCAGCGGAGGCCGCAAAGGCCGCGCTCGCAGATGCCGGCAAGTCGCCGGACGATATCGACCTCATCATCGTGGCGACAACGACGCCCGATCTCACTTTTCCATCGACCGCAGCGATCGTCCAGGCAAAATTGGACGCGCCCGCGGGCACCGCTTTTGACATCCAGGCGGTATGCACGGGATTTGTCTATGCGGTCGCGACCGCAGAGAAATTCCTCGCCTCCGGGCAGCACAAATGCGCGCTCGTCATCGGCGCCGAAACCTTCTCGCGAATCCTCGACTGGAGCGACCGGTCGACCTGCGTCCTCTTTGGCGACGGCGCCGGCGCATTCGTCATTGAGGCGATGGACGAAACCATGGCAGCGGGTCGCGGCGTCATCGGGAGTTTCCTGCGCTGCGACGGGCGTCTTGCCGATCTTCTCTATGTCGACGGCGGCGTGTCATCGACGCAGACGACCGGCCATGTCCGCATGCAAGGCAACAAGGTGTTTCGAGAAGCGGTCGAGCGCATTTCCGCCGCCATGCTCGCGGTCGCCGAGCAGGCGAATATCGATCCGCGCAAGATCGACTGGTTCGTTCCGCATCAGGCGAATGAACGAATCATTCTCGGCGTCGTGAAAAAGCTCGATCTGCGGCCCGAACAGGTCGTCTCGACAATCGCTCGCCATGGCAACACCTCGGCGGCGTCGATCCCGCTCGCCTATTGCGACGCAGTCGCCGACGGCCGCATCAAAAAGGGCGACCTCGTCATGCTCGAAGCCATGGGCGGCGGGCTGACTTGGGGCGCAGCCTTGTTGCGGGCCTGAGAATTCTTACGGACAAATCAGGAATATCAATCGGTTGTTGACGCTATCCCACGCCGCGGCTTAAGGTTTCCCGAAGGGGCGGCATGGAGGCGGGACATGGCAGACGGGACCTTGACGCGCGCGGATCTGACCGACGCGATTTATCGTGCGCTCGGCATATCACGGAACGAATCATCGGATTTTGTCGAACGCGTTCTCGATGAAGTCTCCGCTTCGCTTCAGAAAGGCGACACGGTGAAGATTTCTTCCTTCGGGACGTTCACGGTCAGGCAGAAAAAGCTCCGTATGGGTCGCAATCCGAAGACAGGCGAGGAAGTGCCGATCACGCCGCGGCGCGTTGTCACGTTTCGGGCTTCGCACGTGCTGAAGGATCAAATCAACCGGTCGCTCGCCGGCAGGGGCGCGGCGGCGGCTGAATAGGACTGGTCAGGGTTTCATGGCGCTCGCAAAAGCAGCCGAGGCGTTCCGCACCATCAGCGAAGCATCAAGCGAGCTTGATGTTCCCCAGCATGTGTTGCGCCACTGGGAGGAAGTTTTCGGCCAGATAAGGCCGATGCGGCGCGCCGGCGGGCGACGTTATTATCGTCCCGTGGATATCGACGTGCTGCGCGGCGTCCGCGTTCTGCTCTACAGTCAGCGCTACACGACCAAGGGCGTCCAGAAAATTTTTCGCGACAATGGCATTAAATATGTCGCCGAGATCGGACGCATGGAGGCCGCTGGCCAGCCGATCGATCTGCGTCCGCTGCTCAATGAAGAAGCCGACGATCGCGAAATGCAATGCAATGCGCCGCAATTAGCGGCGGCGGATCCCGCCGCGGCTCCGCCGTCAATGACGCCTGACTTTCGTACAAGGCTTGAGACCCTGCTGCTGCGCCTTGAACGAGCCCAGGAGGCGCTTGACGACGCTGTTGTCGCCATCGAAGCGATCAATATCGAATAGTCGATTTTCTGCGTTGCGGCGCCGGGGCGCCGCCCCTATAGTCCGCGCCTCTTTTCCGGTCGCCTGTGTTCGGAAGAGACGGGTCGGAGCGTGGCGCAGCCTGGTAGCGCACTTGACTGGGGGTCAAGGGGTCGCAGGTTCAAATCCTGTCGCTCCGACCATTTCAATCCCCGAAGTGATCAAATCCGCCTTTTGCGACCGCGATTTCAGTTCCGTTCGCGGTGATGAGTTTTACGCCTGCGCCTCTTGCGACTGAGCCGATACGCGTGATTGCCGTTTTCGATGCCTGCGACGCCATCTCGATCGATCGACGGCGCGACGATGGCGCAGTGAACAAGATCTCGTAGTCATCGCCCGAAGTCGCAAGCCGTCCGATCCCGCTTTCGAAATCGCCAAGACTTCCAAGCCATGCCTTCGCTGGGGCGGAGAGCGGAATTTTTTCGGCGCCGATCTCAATCGTGACGCCAGACTGCGTCGCAATGTGTCGCGCATCGGCGATTAATCCGTCGGAGACGTCAATTGCCGAATTAGCGTGCCCGCTGAGTGCGCCGCCGAGAGACAGGCGCGGCGACGGCAACCTGTATCGATCGGCCAGGAACGCCTTGTGCGCGGGCGAGAGCTTGAATTCGCCTTCAAGCGCGGCAAGCCCCAGTCCCGCATCGCCGATCGTGCCCGACACATAGACGTCATCGCCCGCCTGCGCGCCGGCGCGCGGGATCACGCCGGCAGGTCCCTGCAGCCCGATCATGGTTACGGAAACGGTCAGCGGCGCGCCCTTCTGGACATGCGCAGTCGTGTCGCCGCCGAACAATGCGATCTTGAACAGATCTTGGTCCAGCCGAAGCCCGCCTGCAAATTCGGCGATCGCGCTTTCCTTGACGCCGGCCGGCCAGACGCAGCCGAGGAAATACCCGAAGGGCCGCGCACCCTTTGCAGCAAGATCAGAAAGATTTACGCGCAGCGCCTTGCGAGCGATGCATTCCTTCGGATCGCGGCTGCGAAAATGGACGCCCTCGACCAGCAGATCCTTCGTTACAGCGAGGTCGCCCGCAGCGATCGCGGCGACATCATCCTTGAGGCCGAACGCGCCTTGGACCCCCGCCGCGAGCGGCGAAAAGTATTTCGCGATCAGGTCAAATTCGCCGCTCAATCGTCGCCGCGCCGCCCATTGGCGGCGCTTTCGAATTCATCCGCGCGCAAATCGCGGGCGAGCACATCCAACACCGCATTGATGAAGCGCGGGTCATCCTCGCCAAAGAAAGCGTTGGCGATCTCAAGATATTCATTGATGATCGAACGGGCAGGAATATCCGGCCGGCTGGCCAATTCAAAGGCGGCCGCACGCAGGATCGCGCGCGCTGTCGCATCAAGGCGCGCCAGCGTCCATGACTTGGCAAGTCTCCGTTCGATTTGCGGGTCAATCTTCGACTGCAGCCGGATGACGCCGCGCAGCAATTCGGCGAAGAACTCGTCATCCGCCTCATGCAGAAGGCGGCCCTCGATATCGCCGCCCAGCCGGTGCGTTCGAAACTCAAGGATGACGCTTTCGACACCAGCGCCGACCGCCTCCATCTGGTAGAGGGCCTGAACGGCGGCGAGTCGCGCATTCGTCCGGGATTGCATCGGGTCGACAGTCAAAACGATCCTTCGGGCCGCGCTCAGGCGCCGCCCGTCCCTTCCTGGTCTTCGAGTTCGCCGATGAACTCGCCGAAATCCCGCGCCTCGCGGAAATCCTTGTAGACCGAGGCGTACCGGACATAAGCGACGTCGTCGAGGCCGGCGAGCCCTTCCATCACGAGCTCGCCGATGGCCTTTGAATCAATCTCGGTCTCTCCCATGGCCTCAAGCCGCCTGATGACGCCCGTCAGCATCTGTTCGACCCTTTCCGGATCGACATTGCGTTTGCGGAGCGAAATCTGCACGGAGCGCATGAGCTTGTCGCGATCGAAGATTTCCCGCCGGCCGGAAGTCTTGACGACGACCAGCTCGCGCAGCTGCACCCGTTCGAAGGTGGTGAAGCGCCCGCTGCATGCCGTGCATTGACGGCGTCGCCGGATCGACGAGCCGTCCTCGGCGGAGCGCGAGTCCTTGACCTGGGTATCTTCACAACCGCAAAAAGGGCATCGCATCGGCTTTGAACTCGCGACCAGATCAGCTGTAAATCGGAAAACGCGCCGTCAGCGCCCTCACTTTTGCCGCGACCTGCTTTTCTTTCGCCGCGATATCGCCGCCTGCCGCATGAGCGTCGAGGACCTCTGCCATCAAAAGTCCTATGTCGCGAAATTCCGCGGCGCCAAATCCACGCGTCGTGCCGGCAGGCGAACCGACCCTGATCCCGGACGTCACCGTCGGCTTTTCGGGATCGAACGGCACGCCGTTCTTGTTGCAGGTCATGCCCGCCGCCTCTAGACTCTGCTCGGCTGCGTTCCCTTTGACGCCTTTCGGCCGCAGGTCGATCAATGCCAGATGGGTGTCGGTGCCGCCGGAGACGACAGCATACCCAGCCTCGACCAGCGTCGACGCCAGCGCTTTCGCATTGACGATCACCTGCCGCGCATAGTCCTTGAATTCGGGCTGCAGCGCTTCGCCGAAGGCGACGGCCTTGGCCGCGACAACATGCATCAGCGGTCCGCCCTGAATGCCGGGGAACAGCGCCGATCGGATCTTCTTGGCGAGATCTTCGTCATTCGTCAGGACTATCCCGCCGCGCGGTCCACGCAATGTCTTGTGCGTCGTCGTCGTCACGACGTCCGCAATGCCGATCGGCGTCGGATAAACGCCGGCAGCGACGAGGCCGGCGAAATGCGCCATGTCGACCATCAGCTTTGCGCCAACGCTGTTTGCAATGTCCCGGAATTTCCTGAAATCGATGAACCGCGAATAGGCGCTGCCGCCGGCAATGATGACCTTCGGCTTGTGCTCATGCGCGAGGCGCGCGACCTGATCGAAATCGATCAGGCAATCGTCGGGCCGTACGCTGTAATGAACAGGACGGAACCACTTGCCCGATTGGTTCGCTTTTCCGCCATGCGTCAAGTGCCCGCCCGCCGATAGGTCCATGCCGAGAAAACAGTCGCCCGGCTGCATCAGCGCCATAAAAACGCACTGGTTCGCCTGACTGCCGGAATGCGGCTGAACAATCGCTTCCGAACAGCCAAATAGTTTTTTTGCGCGTTCGATCGCAAGGTTTTCCGCCTGATCGACGAATTCGCAACCGCCGTAATAGCGCCTTCCGGGATAGCCTTCGGCGTATTTGTTGGTGAGCACGGAACCTTGCGCCTCGAGAACAGCCCGGCTGACAATATTTTCGGAGGCGATGAGCTCGATCTGATTTTGCTGGCGCGAGAGCTCGCGGCCGATCATGGCGAACAACTCCGGGTCGCGCTCGGAGAGCGTTGAGCGGAAATACTCGTTCGAAATCAATGCCTCGGCGCGACGCATGGGGTTTCCTTCTCTGCCTGACGGCTGACGCCGCAACCATATAGCGGCGGCCGCCCGGCCCGGCAATGACGGCGGCGACGCCCGAGTTAGGACGGTTGTCCAGCGGCAAGAGTTCGCGTCTTCAGAAATGAGTTCTTTGAAACATGAAAATGCCGCGATGGAATTGCAAACTAGCCTGCAAATCCTTGCGCGATGACTGTCGTCAGTCTATTGCGACGACATTCCCGGCGGGTTTTGGGCGACTGGGAATATCAATGATCGCCGCGGGCGATAGCAGTTGCGCTATCCGCCCGACGCATAAAAAGGACGGGCTAGGATGAACAAGGACAATTCGCTCAATGCGGGCGATACGCTGCAATTGGCGACTGACATCGTCGCCGCTTTCGTCAGCAACAACACAATGAGCGCCGACAAGCTGCCTGGGCTGTTGCAGGAAGTGCATGATGCCGTTCGCGCACTGGCGTCGGGCGGTACGGCGAGCGCCGGCAGCCAGCAGCCGGCGGTGCCGATCAAGAAGTCGGTCACAAATGACCATGTGATCTGCCTTGAAGACGGCAAAAAACTGAAAATGCTGAAGCGATATCTGAGGACTCAATACGGGATGTCGCCGGAAGACTATCGGCGCAAATGGGGATTGCCGGCTGACTATCCGATGGTGGCGCCAAATTATTCCAAACGGCGTTCCCAATTCGCCAAGGATATCGGCCTCGGCAAGGCCGGCGGACGCGCCGCGCCGCGCCGTCCGACAACCAAGAAAAGCGCGAAGGGTCGCGGCCGGCCGCGCAAAGACGCCGCCTGATCTGAATTTGATTGATGAGAGGCCCCGGGGCGCAGCCGCCGGGGCCTTTTTCTCTACGCCTCAGGCGGCGCGGCGCAGCTGCAGCGCTTCCCATGCTTCGTCCAGCGCAGCGACAAGAGCGTCGATATCTTCATCGGTGTGGAGCGGCGTCGGCGTCAAGCGCAGCCGCTCGGTTCCCTTGGGAACCGTCGGGTAATTGATCGGCTGGGCGTAAATCGCGCAGCGCTGGAGCAGATAGTCCGTGACGGCTTTGCACTGAACCGGATCGCCGACCCATACCGGGACGATATGACTGGCTGAAGGCATCACCGGAAGGCCGGCTGCTTCAAGCCGGGCCTTCAGCGTCGCGGCGCGTTCTTGATGGCGGACGCGCAAATCGTGCGACGTGCGCAGCGTCTTGACGCTTTCAAGAGCGCCGGCCACCAGCACCGGCGACAGCGCCGTCGTGAAGATGAACCCCGACGCATATGAGCGGATGGCGTCGACGACGGCGGCGCTGGAAGCGATGTAGCCGCCCATCACGCCGAACGCTTTGCCCAGCGTTCCTTCAATGAGGTCGATGCGCGCTTCGGCGCCATCACGCTGCGCGACGCCGCCGCCTTCCTGCCCGTAAAGGCCGACGGCGTGGACTTCATCGAGATAGGTGAAGGCGCTGTATTTCGCGGCGAGATCGCAGATGTCGTTGATCGGCGCGATGTCGCCATCCATCGAATAGACCGACTCGAATGCTATGACTTTTGGCCTTCCTGCCGGGATGTCCTTCAGCAGAGATTCAAGATGGCTGACATCATTGTGCTTCCAGATCAGCTTGGTCGACCGCCCGCCCCTGATCCCCTCAATCATCGAGGCGTGGTTCAACTCGTCTGACAAGATCACGCAGTCGCGCAGGATTTTCGACAGGGTCGCGAGGGTCGCTTCATTGGCGACATAGCCGGACGTGAACAGCAGCGCTGATTCCTTCTTGTGGAGCGACGCCAGCTCCCGCTCCAGCAGCACGTGATAATGGGTCGTACCCGCAATATTGCGGGTGCCGCCGGCGCCGGCGCCGACCTTGTCGGCAGCGGCCTTGATCGCCGCGACGACCCTGGGGTGCTGGCCCATGCCGAGATAGTCGTTCGAACACCAGACGGTGATTTCCCGGGGCGCGGCGCCGCCATGATAGATTGCCCGCGGAAAACGCCCGCAGATGCGCTCAATGTCCGCGAAGACCCTGTAGCGTCCCTCCGCCCGGACAGCGCCCAACGCGGTCGCAAATGCCTGCTGATAATCGAAGTTCACTGCCGCCGCGCCTGTTGGACCCCTGAACTTAAATAAGGGGCTGGCGCGCGGATTGGCTAGTCAATTCGTCGGGAAAAGGCGGACGGATCGCCGCATTTCGCGTTGATTCTTAAGAATGATTCTCAATTGCCCGCCTCAGAGGCGGTAGCGCACCTGATCGGCCCAGAAGCGCTCGAGACGCTGAAGCGACTTGTTGGTCTGCTCCATCATCGAGATATCGACGCCGCCGACCTGCTCGACCGAGCCGAGCTGCCGCTCGAAGAGTTCGGCGAGCTTTTCCCGAACGGTGAGACCCGCCTGGGTCAAGGACACCCGCTTTGAGCGTCGATCGACATCGGAACGCTGGTCGCGGATATAGCCCTTATCGACGAGCTGCTTCAGATTATAGGAGACGTTAGACCCGAGATAATGCCCGCGCGAGCGCAGTTCGCCGGGGGTCAGCTCCGCGTCGCCGATATTGTAGAGCAGCAGCGCCTGGACCGAATTGATGTCGGTCTGGCCGAGCCGCTCCAGCTCGTCCTTGATGACGTCGAGAAGCTGACGATGGAGCCGCTCTACGAGGTGCAGAAGCTGCAGGTAGGTTGCGCGCAATGCCGCCGGATCCGTCGGGCTCTTGTCGCCGCGGCCGATGACCGTTCCAACCATTGATCGTTCCACTGCAGCCATTGATACGCCTCACAAGACCCAAACCCATTCGCGAAACTAACCGAATTCCCTAAAAGGCCCGTTAAATGCCGCCGATCAATTTGCAATCAAATTGCAATGCGCCCGGTAAGACGGCATGAATTCCGGGCAAGCTCTGGAAGCGGCAGGATGACGCCAAATCTTTCCCAATCCTTTCCATCGACCCGCCTGCGGCGCGTCCGGCGGACGCCCTGGTCGCGGGCGCTGGTCGCCGAGACGTCCTTGTCGCCCTCCAATTTCATCTGGGCGATCGTGCTGCGCGAGGGCGAGAACATGCGCGAGCCGGTCGCCTCGATGCCGGGAACAGACCGGCTGTCGGTCGATCTGGCAGTCGCGGCGGCGCGTGAGGCGAAAGCGCTCGGCATTCCCGCCCTTGCGCTCTTTCCCTATACGTCCGCGAAGGACCGCAGCGCCGACGCAAAACTCGCTTTCGATCCTGAAAATCTGATGTGCCGCGCGGCAAAAGCGATCAAGGATGCGGTCCCCGAGATCGGCCTGATGGCGGATGTCGCGCTCGATCCCTATACGGATCATGGGCATGACGGCTTCGTCGAAGGCGGCGAGATCGTCAACGACCGCACGCTTGAAGCGCTGGTGCGCCAGTCGGTCGTCGAAGCGCGCGCCGGCTTCGATATCGTCGCGCCGTCCGACATGATGGACGGCCGCATCGGCGCGATCCGGCAGGGTCTCGACGCCGAAGGCTTTTCGCATGTGCAGATCATGTCCTATGCGGCGAAATACGCCTCCTGTTTTTACGGTCCCTATCGCGACGCGATCGGCTCTTCGGGCGTCCTCAAGGGCGACAAGCGCACCTATCAGATGGATCCCGCCAACAGCGACGAGGCGCTGCGCGAGGTCGCGATGGACATCGCCGAAGGCGCCGACAGCGTGATGGTGAAGCCCGCCGGCGCCTATCTCGATATCATCCGGCGCGTGAAGGACGCCTTCCGCATGCCGACTTTTGCGTTCCAGGTCTCGGGCGAATACGCGATGATCATGGCGGCGGCGCAAAACGGCTGGATCGACGGCGACCGCGCCATCGTCGAAAGCCTCACCTCGATCCGCAGGGCCGGCGCCGACGGCGTCATCACCTATTTCGCACCGAAGGCGGCGCGTCTGTTGAACGGCTGACCGGCGCGGACGACGCATCCGCCTCGGCGGCGAGCATGTTCATGAAGGCCTCCGCCCGCCCGGAGGAAAGCGCGCGCGCAAGCTCAATCTCCATGGCGC
>JBGSNB010000557.1:0-1908 GCA_041739835.1 Parvularculaceae bacterium
CAAATCGGGGCTGCGGTCGGAACGCTGGGCGCCCGCGCTGGAAGAGATCGCGACGCCGCTCGACCCGCGTCTGACCTTTGACGCTTTTGCGGTGGACGACACCAATGGCGTCGCCGTCGCCGCGGCGCGCCAGATTTTCGCGCAGGACAGCGCGCGCGACATTCTCTATGTCTTTGGTCCGTCCGGCGTCGGCAAGTCGCATCTGCTGCAGGCATGCGGCAATGAGTGGATGCGCCGGTATCCGGGCGGCCGCACGGCGTATTTCACCCATAACAATGTCCAGAGCGGCTGCGTCGGCGCCATTCTGTCGAACTCGACCATGACGCTGCAGCGGGATTTTCTGGCCAACGACCTGGTGATGATCGACGACATCCACCTTCTGGCGGGCAAGAAACGCACGCTTGAGGAAGTGCTGAATCTGATGAACGCGATCGTCAGCGCCGGCCGACAGTTGATCGTCGCCGGAGAATTGCCTCCGGCGGCGCTGGCGAAGGCGGGTGTCAATGACCGCCTGGCGGATCGGCTGGCCGGCGGGCTTGCGGTCAGGATGACGCAAGGCGGCGAAGGCCTGCGCCGCGAAGTTCTGGCCAAGCATCGCGATGCGGCGGAGCTTCGCTGCCGGATCAGCGATGAGGCGCTCGACCTCGTCGCGCGCGCTTTTTCGTCGTCGATGCGCGAATGCATCGGCGCATTCAAGCAGCTGGCGCTTGTCTACAAGGATCGCCCGATCGATGTCGGTCCGACCGAAGCGTTGGCCGCGCTGCAGGCGCGGCTTGGCGATCGCCGCCGCAAGGCGACGCTGGAGGAAACGCTGGCGGCGGCCGGCGAGGCCTTCGGTCTTGCGCCCGACGAGATTTGCGGACGCGCCCAGCCGCAGCGGATTGCACGCGCCCGGCATGCTTTCGTTCTGATTGCCCGAACCGTCCTCGCGGAGAGTTTTCCGCGGATCGGGCGCGCCTTGGGCCGCGACCACACGACGGCGATTTCCTCGCTCCGGCGGGCGGAAGCGCTGATCGTGCGCGATAAGGCGTTCCAGGCCGGCGTCGCCGCCATCAAGGTCGCGATCGGCGCCGAATTCGACGCCGGAGATCTCGTAAAATCAAAAGCTTGAGCGGGGCGGCCCGATCGGCGGCGCAACGCCGAACAGGATGGCTTTCGCTGGCTTTTCGACGCGCGTTCGGGCTATAATCAACGCTCGATTCTGCGGACGGGTCTTGAAGGGTTCGGCGCGAGGCGCCGGCCTTTACGACGCCGCCCGCTTCTCGCATCCGGCGGCGAGGGAGAGAGCGTCAGTTTCGGCGCGCCGATCCTTCGCCGCGCTCATATTTTGGAAGAGCGCGCCAGCATGAAGGTCACAATCGAACGGTCCGCCCTCGTGAAAGCGTTGGGCCATGTGCAGAGTGTCGTCGAACGGCGGAACACCATCCCGATCCTGTCAAACGTCCTCCTGCAGGCGGAGGGCGGCGCGTTGACGCTGACGGCGACCGATCTCGACATCGAAATTTCGGAATCGGCGCCCGCCGATGTGGCGCGCAAGGGATCGACCACGGTTTCGGCGCTGAATTTTTTCGAGATCGTGCGTCGTTTCCCGGAAGGCGCGCAAGTCCGCCTCGAGATGATGCAGGATGAAGGGCGTCTGCAGGTCTCCGCGGGACGATCGCAGTTCAAGCTGGCGGTCCTGCCCGAGGAAGATTTCCCAACCTTGTCGGCGGCGGATCTCGGCGTCCGCTTTTCGGTTTCCACGGCCGATCTCGTCCGCCTCTTCGACAAGGCGCGGTTTGCGATGTCGCAGGAGGAGACGCGCTATTACCTGAACGGCGTTTACCTGCACGCGTTCAGCGACGGCGCGAACAAGCAGTTGCGCGCCGCCGCGACCGACGGCCATCGCCTCGCGCGGCTTGACGCGCC
>JBGSNB010000562.1:0-1506 GCA_041739835.1 Parvularculaceae bacterium
GCTGCACGACCGGCTGCACCGTCGGTCTGACCAGCGCCAGTCTTGCGCCGGGCGCGACAGGCACGATCACGATCCGGGCGCTCGTCCGGTAATCGCGGACTGCGTCTCGACGACTAACGGGCCGCCGCTTCGGGAAATCCGACGCGGCGGCATCGTCACACTAAGGGGCGGTTGAGTAGCCGGGCTGAAAGAGCTCAGTTTGAGTGAGTAAAAGGGGCGTCATCGAGAAAATTGGGCGGCTTTTCGTCGCCTTCGCCGCGCTCGTGACGGCCGCGTTTGGACGCGCTGACGCGGCGGTCCTCGGCGCGCAGGTCGACAATGTCGCGCAAGTCTCCTACTCCCTCGGCGCCGGAACGACTGTGCTGACGACGCCGCCGGCAAGTTTCCTGATTGAGGCGGCGCGCACGCCCTCGACCATCGAATTCTTCCGATTTGTCCCGAACGCGCCGGATGCGGCAGCTGTCAGCCTGAATGGCGCGGACTACCAGGCGCCGGGCGGCGCTTTGCTGCCGGTAGGGCCGTTGCGCACCGCGACAGGCGCGATCATCAACACGACAACGCCGGTAAGTCTCACCCCCGCCGGCGCCTACTTCGTCGGCGAGCCGGTCATCGTCGGCGTGACCGACGCTGGCCAGAATGGCGATCCTGCCGCGCTTGAAACGATCCTTGCGACCATCCAGACCGCCAACGGCGACTTTGTTCTGCTGCGTCTCTATGAAAGCGGACCGGATACCGGCGTCTTTTACAGCTGGATCGCCAGCGCGTCCGGTGCGGCAGTTCCGGATGACCCCATACTGACGATCGCGCATGGCGCCAGCCTGACCGCGCGTTACCAGGATCCGTTCGACCTCGCCGAGATTTCGACCGATACCGCCGGCGTTGATCCGTTCGGCCGCGTCTTCGACAGCCTGACGGGCGCGCTGATCGACGGCGCCGTCGTGACGATTGTCGATAACGCGACGGGTATGCCCGCGCCGGT
The DNA here is from genome assembly GCA_041739835.1 of Parvularculaceae bacterium. Taxonomy (GTDB): domain Bacteria; phylum Pseudomonadota; class Alphaproteobacteria; order Caulobacterales; family Parvularculaceae; genus Amphiplicatus. Next base: position 980 of record JBGSNB010000562.1, read on the forward strand.
CTTCGGGATCGACGGGTTTTCCGCGTATCCGTCGACCGTGGTCACCGGTCAGACCGTCGCCGATGCCGGCGGCATGGTTTACCCGCTCGGGCCCGGCGAGTTCCGGTTTCCGATCATGTTTCCCGGGTCATACCGGCTCGTGGTGACGCCGCCCGCCGGCTATGCCGCGCCTTCTTCGGTTTCCGCGCCGGCTTTCGCCGGCCTCCCCAATGCGCCGTTCACGATTATTCCGGGGTCCTATGGCCAGCCCTTCGCGCTCGCGGGCACCGGCGATATCGAACTCGATATCCCGGTCGATCCGGCGACCGACCTCGTCCTCGTCAAAACCGCCGATCTCGACAGCGCGGCGATCGGCGATTTCGTCCGCTACCGGATTTCCATCGAAAACCGCGCCGCCAGCCCGGCGGCGCTGCGGATCGTCGATACATTGCCGGCCGGATTCAGGTACCAGCCGGGATCGGCGCGTCTGGCGGCGGCGGCGATCGCCGACCCGGCGATCGCCGCGGACGGACACACGCTCACATTCG
>JBGSNB010000051.1:0-3261 GCA_041739835.1 Parvularculaceae bacterium
GCGCTTGCGGGGCTGACCGCCGGCGCGTCGAATCGCCGCGATTAGGCGCGCAGGAGCGCCGCCGCATGCGCGCGCGCTTCATCCATGTAATGATGCGCGCCGCCGAGCGCCATTTTGTCTTCGCCGGGCCTCAGGTCGCGAAACTTTTTCGCCGGCATGCCCGCCCAGAGTTCTCCCGCGGGGACGATCTTCTTCTGCGACAGGAATGCGCCTGCCGCGAGCATGCCGCCTGTCTTCACGACCGAGCCGTCAAGCATCGTCGCGCCCATTCCGACAAAGCCTTCATCCTCGACCGTCGCGCCATGCAGCATGCATTTGTGCCCGATCAGCGCATAAGCGCCGATGATCGTCGGCACGCCGCCAAGTGTCGGCTCATCGACGTGGATCACCGTGCCGTCCTGGATGTTCGATCCCCTGCCGATGACAATGCGATTGGAATCGCCGCGCAGCACGCAGCCGTACCAGACTGACGCATTCTCGTGCACCTCGACGTCGCCGCAAATGACGGCGCCCGGCGCGATGAATGCGGTCGCGTGAATTTTCGGTTTCTTGTCGCCGAGGGCGAAAATGAGGGGCTTCATGCTCATGCGGGGATTGCGTCCGGCTGGCTATGCGGGTGGGCGCGAATGAACGGGTCTAATTTGTTGCAGCGGTCGTAGATCGCCATGATGCGCGGAAGTTGCGACAGATCAATGCCGAAGCGCAGCGCGCCGAACACCTGCGGGACCAGGAACGCGTCGGCCATGCCCGGCCGGTCGCCGACGCAATAGGCGCCGTCGTCTCCCGCCAGCAAAGCTTCAACCGACGCCATCGCGCCGCCGGTCCAGCGGTCGAGCCACGCCTTCATCGCGGCGGCGTCGAATTCGCGCTCCTCCTTCAGATAGGTCTGGATTCGGAGATTCATGAAGGGCTGCGCCTCGCAGGCAATGGTGGCGGCGATAGACCGCGCCTTCGCCCGCTGATGCGCGTCGGCGGGGAGCAGCGGCGTCTCGGGATAACGCTCCTCCAGATATTCGATGATGGCGGTCGATTGCGTCAGCGTTGCGCCTTCTTTGGTCTGCAGGGCAGGCACCAGACCCTGCGGGTTGCGCGCCAGGAAGGCCGGCGCGCGCTGTTCGCCCTTCAGCAGATTGACGGGCTGATAATCGAAAGCAACGCCCTTCAATTCGAGAGCGATCCGTACGCGATAGGTCGCGCTGGACCGCCAGTAACCGAACAATTTCATGAAATCCGTTCTCGATCCAATTTGACTAAAATTTATCGCGCATTCTTGGCGGAATGCCAAATCAAAGCCCCGATGCTGCGCCGCTGACAGGAACGAGGGCGACCATGCTGGCTGAAAAAGCCGCCATCATCGATATCGAGCAAAGCGACGAGGAGTGGACGCGGCTGAATTTGCGGTTCGACGGCGTCCGGCCGATCCTCGACCTTGCCAACTGCCTGCGGGTCATCGAGCGGCACCCGGATTTCAAGGGCCGCTACCGTTACAATGAGGTGCTGAACAAGGTTCTCGATCGCGGCACGGTCATGATCGAATGGCGGATGATCGAATTCGCCGCGACCCTGCAGGAGCGTTTCCTGCCGGAAATTCCCTTTGAGACCGCCAGCAGGGCGCTTGTCCTTGCGGCCAACAAGGCGAGCCAGAAATAATCCTCCCCCGGGGCTTGGCCGAAATTCGTAACATGTGTTACTAATTTGCGGACCTCACAGGGAGCGCGCCATGGCCGACCTTTTCGAGAACCCGCTCAGCACCGACGGTTTCGAGTTTGTCGAATATACCGGGCCCGACCCCGACGCGCTCGCCGCGCTGTTCGAGCAGATGGGTTTTACGGCTGTCGGCCGGCACCGCTCGAAGGACGTCGTCCACTATGTTCAGGGCGACATCAATTTCCTGCTCAACCGCGAAGAGGCCGGCCAGCCGCAGGCTTTTCGCAACCAGCATGGCGCCGGCGCGAATGCGATGGCGTTCCGCGTGAAAGACGCCGGCTTCGCGTTTCGCGAGGCGATCCGCCGCGGCGCAAGGCCGATCGAGGCGAAGACCGGGCCGATGGAGCTGAACATCCCGGGCATCGAAGGGATCGGCGGGCTCAATGTTTATCTTGTCGACCGCTATGGCGCGCGAAGCATCTATGATGTCGATTTCGAGCCGATCAGGGGCGCCGATCCCGCAAAAAATTCGGCGGGCCTTACCTATATCGACCACCTGACCCACAATCTGCGCCGCGGCAATATGAGTCTGTGGGCGGATTATTATGAGAAGATCTTCAACTTCCGCGAAATTCGCTATTTCGATATCGAGGGAAAACTCACCGGTCTCGTGTCGAAGGCGATGACGAGCCCTTGCGGCAAGATCCGCATTCCGCTCAATGAAAGCCAGGACGACAAGTCGCAGATCGAAGAGTTCATCTCGCGCTACAATGGCGAGGGCATCCAGCATATCGCGCTTGGGACAAACGACATTTATGCGACGGTCGAAGATTTGCGCCGCCGCAAGATCCCGTTCCAGTCGACGCTTGACGCTTATTACGAAGGCGTCGATCGCCGCGTCGGAAAGCATGACGAGGACATGGCGCGCCTGCGCAAGAACCATATCCTGATCGACGGCGCGCCGACGGAGGGGCAGGGGCTTTTGTTGCAGATTTTCACCCAGGACGCGATCGGCCCGATTTTCTTCGAAATCATCCAGCGCAAGGGCAATGAGGGTTTCGGGGAAGGCAATTTCCGGGCGCTTTTCGAATCGATCGAACTTGACCAGATCCGGCGCGGGGTGTTGCAGGAGTCTGCATGAGCGGCGAGACGATGAAAGATTACCCGCTCGATCTTGCCGCGTTTACGCCTTATCGCCTCGTCGTGCTGGCGCGGGCGATGAGCGAACAACTCGGCGCGCTCTATGAAAGCGAAGGACTGACCATTCCGGAATGGCGCGTGCTCGCGGTCGTCAGCCAGGCGCCGAGCGTTGCGGCGCGCGATGTCGTGGCGCGAACGCCCATGGACAAGATGGCGGTCAGCCGCGCGGTCGCGACGCTCGAGGAAAAAAGTCTGATCGCGCGTGCGCCTGCCGCCGACCGGCGGGTATCTTCGCTAAAATTAGCCGCGAAGGGCCGCGCCGTGTTTGACCGTGTGTCCGCCATCGCGCTTCGGTACGAGGCGACGCTGCTGCAGACGCTCGGCGACGAGGAGCGCCGAGCGTTCCTGGCCGGGCTAAGGACGCTCGAACTTGCCGTCGCGGCGCGCGCTCGCGAAAATGCGGCGCCGCAGGCC
>JBGSNB010000609.1:0-7368 GCA_041739835.1 Parvularculaceae bacterium
CGGCGTCGGCGAAGAGCCGCCGCAAGCGGCAGCGAGCAGCAGCAGCGCCAAGAGGAACGGCGCGCGCACCAATGGAAATTTCTGTTTCATGACCGCCACCGCTCCCCCAAGCGCCAAGTCCGTCACTGCGCCATCATTTGCCAGCATTCGCGCTCATCTGCCCAACTCAGTCAAGAGGCGGCGGCGGGCGAAATAAAGGCCGGAGCGCCATTTCCGACGCCGCCGGATTGGGCATTCCCTTGCGCGCGCTGTCTGGTTCGTTTTTTGAGGATTTCCAGGGGTCGCAGCCGCAAAAGGCGCCCTTTAGTCTCCTGAATTCGGGCGCCTAATTCATCAGGGCGCGCGCCGTCATTCGGCCTCCCCCAGTCGCGCGGCGCGCTCGCTTCATTCAGCGGCCGACTTTTCGCGAGAACCGCCGCGCCGCAAATCCGGATTTTCAAAGAGCCGATGCCGCAGCGCACCAATCGGCCGATGCGCACGTCATCCCAAATGGAATCGAGATCGGCATCGCCGCCGCCGCTTCAAGCGTCGATTTACGTGTATTTGCAGAGGCGAATTCGCGTTGAAGGGGAAAGCGCCGCGCAAGCGACTGTCGCCAATCGGCCGCGCATTGCGCCGGCGCCCGCCGGTATGGGCCAGCTCCTCCGGCTGCGGCCTAAGCCATCAATGCGACGCGCTTCAGAATCCTCGCCCTGGCTGCTTTGCGCGCGCTGCGTCCGTCGCGTTTTGTTTGTCTAGAAAGTCGCCAATCCATGTGCGCGCCAGGAAGACCAGCATGAAAACCAGCGGCGCCAGCGCCAGCACGATCAGCGCCGGCGATCCCTGAAGCCATTCCGGCATGACCTTCTGTTGGCCGAGAAAGAACGATCCCGAAGCGATGAACACAGAAAAGCACATGCGCCAGAGATGTCGCGCAATGCGCGCGCCGCCGGAAAGACCGCGCCGCACGAGGAGATGGAGGTCTCCAAGCGCGCCCAGAATGCCGGCAGTCGCGAAAATGTAAAAAGCCTGCGGCGGCGCACCGTCTATAGTTCCGGTCGGGTCATTGGCGGCCATGCGGATGAAAACCACGCCGGACGCGGTCAATGCGAGGGCTACGAACAATCCGGCAATCTCAATTCCGCCGGGCGCGGCCTCGCCGCGCCGTGCGGTGCGCCAGCCGCTGATCAGGAGATAAAGCGCCATGATGCCGGCGACAGTGTTTGTCCGCTGGCCGTCGGGGAGAAATGGCGCCACGGCGACGGCGACCGAATACGCGATCAGCATCGAGAAGAAAAATACGGTTCCAGCCGCGCGATGAATGCGGTCGCCTTTGCGCGTCAGGAGCGCAACGGCGCCGGAGACAATCCCGATCCCGCCGCCGCCAATATGGAGATAGAGGAGCGTGTCCGCGCCCAAGCGGAGCCAATAGGGCGCGTCCGGACTAGCCTGAAGAACCGTCACCTTTGTTTCAAACCCGCAATTGATCTCTTGTCGCCGTGAGATATGGTTGCGCCGTCGGACGAAGCCGGGACCGGACGCGCTTCGCGCAAGAGTATTCGGCTATTGCCGCTCCGATAATGATCCTGGGATTCAAATTTCAGGCATTCGAACTCAAGGGAAGCCGCCGCAGTGGGCCAAGAGACCGTTTCGGCGAGTTATGCAAAGGCGTTTCTCGACTTTTCCGTCATGAAAGGCGCGGGGCGCGACGCGCTCTTCGCACGATCCGGCATCGTCCCCGCCGAATTGACGGATCCTGACGCCCGCATCGCGCTCAACCGATACAAGAATCTGATGCGCACGGCGAAAGAACTGAGCGGCGAGCCGGCGCTGGCGCTGCATTTCGGCGAAAGCGCTTTATTTTTCGAGCGGTCGATATTGGGTCTCATCATCCGTTCGTCGATGACGATGGGTGAAGCATTCGCGCAAATGAATCGCTATGGCCCCCTGGTAAACGACTTGAATGTGTGTGGCGCCGAGGGCCGTTTCGTCGTGGCTCGGGCCGGCCGGGAAATCTGGCTTGAAGACCGTCGCAGCAACCCTAACGACTTTCCTGAAATCACGGAATCAGCTGTGGCGCGGCTCGTCAGCGATTATGAAAGGGTCTTCCCGGACCGGCCGCCATTCGTCAAGGCGATCCACATGACCCATCGAGAGCCGTCTTATCGCGCCGAATACGACCGCATCATGAAGGCGCCCCTGGTGTTCGACAGCGATCGCAACGCGCTTCAGATAGACCAGTCCTGGCTGAACGCGCCCCTGCCGACTGCGAACCGCTATGTCTTCGGCATTTTCAGCGCGCATGCGGATGCGCTGCTGGCCAGCCTTGAACAGACGAAAACAACGAGGGGCGCAGTTGAGGCCCATCTTATTCCGATCTTGCACACCGGCGATGTCGCGATGGACGCTATTGCCGAAAAAATGGGACTCAGCCGCCCGACCTTGTACCGCAAGCTGAAGGATGAAGACGCCAGTTTCGAGAAAGTGCTCGATGAGTTGCGCTGCAAAATGGCGATTCACTATCTCACCGCGAGGAAGGCGTCAGTCGGCGAAGTCTCCTATCTGGTGGGGTTCTCCGACCCGGCCGCATTCTCGCGCGCCTTCAAGCGCTGGACCGGAAAAAGTCCAAGCGAGTTCCGCACGGCGAATGATTAGGCGGCGCCTGCTGAAAATTTCGGCGCCCTATCGCCGCAGCATCGCGCCGTCGCGATGACGCGCGAGAGAAGCGGGTTTCACGGCGCATTCAATAAACCTTCGCACGATTGTCATCACGGCATGCAACAGGCGCCACCTCGGGAAGAGGGGTATCCAAAATGAAAATCAGATCCTGGTCGCTGCTGGCGGCTAGCCAGCTTGCTGTTATCGCGACTTTCGGCGTTGCGGCCGCGCAAGAAGATCTCGCGGTCGGGGAGCGCAGTTCCAGACGCATCCAGCCGGCCGACGAGATCGTCGTGCAAGGCTCTATCGGCTATCGCAACCGGACCGAGTCGACCGTGCCGACGCTCGAATATGGCGAGGAATATTTCCAGCGGTTTGAGCCGCTGACCGCCGGCGACGCGCTGAAGCGAGTGCCAAGCGTGACGTTCCTGTCCGACGTGATCGAGTCCGACGGCGCCCGGCTTCGCGGACTCGATCCCGGCTACACCCAAATTCTCATCAATGGCGAGCGTGTGCCGGGCGCAGGCTTCGACCGTTCGTTCTTCCTCGACCGCATCCCCGCCGAACTGATCGATCGCGTCGAAATCGTGCGCTCGTCGAGCGCGCGGCGCACCGGCGACGCCGTCGCCGGCACGCTGAATATCGTGCTGCGCGACGGTTTCGCGCTCGATGGCGGATATGTCCGCGGCGGCGCGCTTCGATTTGATGACGCGACGCTAAAGGAGACAGCCGGCCTGGTCTGGGGCGGCGAAGTCGGACCGGGGCGCCTTCTTTTCGGCGCCAACGTTCAGGGCCGCTACAATCCGAAAGAAAAGCTCAGCTTGCGTTTTGGCGATTCGCCCGAAAATAATCCGACTTTCGCGACCGATGATTTCGACAATCGCGAGGACCAGACGGACATCCGCGACGGCCGGGACTATTCCTTCAACGCCAATTATGAAATCCGCACGGAAGACAATCAGGAATTCGAAATCGCCGGATTCCTCGTTATTACCGACCGCACCGAATCGGAACGCTCCTACGAGTATGCGGACCCGACGGCGATCACGCTGCCGACGCCGGTCGGCGATCTCTTGACCGACAATCGCCAGGAACAGGCGATCGACCAGATCAACTACACCGCCACAGGCCGCTACCAGCGGGACCTCTTCGGCGGCCGGACCCAGTTCAAGGTCGGCTATGCGAGCTTCGATGAAGGCCGCGACAACACCGAAGCGGAGATCGACTTTGAGGATGTCGAGGGCGAAATCGAATTCGTCCGTACGGATATCGAAGATCAGGAGTTGACTTTCGAGCTTGACCACGAGGCGCCGCTGTCGGATGCGGTCAATCTCGTGTTTGGCGGTTTTTACCAGATCAAGAATCGCGACACGGCCCTTTTCGAAGGCGAGAGCGATCTCGACAATTCGTCGGGCTTCGTCAATTACAACCAGTTCATCAACGATCCATTCGGGTTTGGCGCTTCGCCTGACCCGACCGACGCGGTCGTCGGCGGCGTCAATACGATCGAGGAAGATCGCCTCGACTTCTTCGCCCTTCTCGAGGGGACGGCGGGAATCGCGGCGTGGGAAGCCGGTCTGCGGTGGGAATCGACCGAGAGTTCAATCCTTGACGAAACAAGCGCAACGCCCGGCGTCGCGGTCGAGAACGACTATGACTTCTTCCTGCCGTCCGCCTCGCTGAAGCTTGACCTGAGCGCGAACAACCGCATCACGATCTCCGCCGCGCGCACGCTTCGCCGTCCCAATTTCAATTTCCTTTCGCCTGCCCTCCTCGAAACGGAATTTGGCGACAACGACTTTGTCGGCAATCCGCAGCTTCAGCCGGAAACGTCCTGGGGCGGCGATATCGGTTTTGAACGCCGCCTGCCGGGTCAAGGCGTCGTCGGGGTGAACTTCTTTTATCGCTCGGTCAGCAGTCTGATTGAAATCGCGGCTGCGCTTGACGCCGTCGGGGCGCCGATCGAAGGCGTCGAGGGGCCCGGGACGTTCCTGCTGACGGCGCAAAACACCGGCGACGGCGACATTTATGGGGTTGAAGTCGACCTGTCGACGCCGCTGGGCCTGCTCGGCCTTCCTGACACAGGCTTTTTCGGTAATTTCTCGTGGCTCGAAAGTGACATTGACGACCAGTTCGGCTCACGACGGTTCAACGACCAGTCGAAATTCGTTTATAATTTCGGCCTCATACACGACATCGTCGCATGGGACATGGCGTTCGGAGCGACTTACCGCAAACAGGGCGACGCTTTTGGTCGCATTGTCGGCGAAGAAGTGACGACCTCTTATGGCGGGGACCTTGAAGTCTTCGTGGAAAAGAGTTTCGCCGAGCGCTTCACATTGCGCTTCGTCGGCGCCAACCTTCTCAACGGATCGAAGGACGAAATTTTTAACAAGTTCGACACCGTCGATGACCAGATCACACGCAATTTCGACGAATTCGAACTTGAAACCGAGCAGGCAGGCCCCTGGTTCCAGCTGGTCGGCCGCTTCGCATTCTAGAGCGGCGCCGCTCAAATGAGACATCGGCGCGGCGGCTTTGGTCCGCCGCGCCGCAATCTGGAGAATAAATACATGATCACGCGGTTCGTCGTGCTCTCGATTTTCGCGATGACCGGATGTGCAGGGGGACCGCCCGCCCAGACCGCCTCTGTTCGTGCGTCGGCGGAAACGGCGCCCGCCCCCTCGATCGAAGATGCGGCGGACGATCCGGCGATATGGGTCAACGGCGCCGACCCGGCCGCATCCCTCATTCTCGGCACGGACAAACAGACCGGCCTTTACGTGTATGATCTCTCAGGCGCAGAAGTCAGCCGCCTGCAGGTCGGGCCGCTCAACAATGTCGATATTCGGCAGGACGGACCGTCGCTTTTCGACGTGGCTGTCGCTTCGAATGACGGCCGCAATGTCGTCAGCGTATTCTCAATCGACCGCAGGACGGGCGCTGTCGAACCGCTGGCCGAGTTCGCCACCGGCAAGGTGGAACCTTACGGGATCTGCCTCGGGCTCGACGAGGAGGGATACGCAGCGGTCGTGACGTACAAGGACGGGACCGTTCAGCTTTTCCGTCTCAGTCTCGTCGCTGCGCCTTCAATGGCCCTCCTGCGCACGGTCAAACTCGCAAGCCAGCTCGAAGGCTGCGTGGTCGACGAAGCACAGGGCCTTCTCTTCGTCGGCGAGGAAGGAAAAGGGATCTGGTCGCTCCGGCTTGACGACAAGGCCGCAGAGCCTGCGCTCATCGACGCAGTGGGATCGGCCTCAGGGCTCGTCGCCGATGTCGAGGGCGTCAGTCTTTGGCGCGGCGCCGGCGTGGACGGATACCTCGTCGTTTCCGCGCAGGGTGCGAGCCGGTTCGTCGTCTACGACAGGAAGCCGCCGCATGCCGCCCGCGGCGCATTCACGGTCGACAAAGCGGTCGGCAATGCAGCGGTCGACGCCGTGACCGGCACGGACGGGATCGACGTCATGTCAGCTGCTCTTGGCGACATGTATCCGCGCGGCCTGCTTGTCGTGCAAGATGACGTCAACTCGGCGCCCGCCGCAAACCAGAATTTCAAGCTGGTCGACTGGCGCGAGGTCGAACGCCATTTGAGCCTTGAACCAGATCGGCCGGAGCGATAGCCGGCGCTATCCTCTCAACATCGCCTTGCCGGCATAATGCGCGGCGTCGCGCAGTTCTTCTTCGATGCGCAGCAGCTGATTGTATTTCGCGGTGCGGTCGGCGCGCGCCAGCGATCCGGTCTTGATCTGCCCGCAATTCGTCGCGACCGCGAGGTCGGCGATCGTCGCATCTTCGGTTTCGCCGGAACGGTGCGACATCACCGCGGTATAGCGGGCGCGATGCGCCATCTCGACGGCGCGCAGCGTCTCGGTCAGCGTGCCGATCTGGTTGACCTTGACGAGGATCGAATTGGCGCAGCCTTTCGCGATCCCGTCCTTCAGTCGCTTTTCATTCGTCACGAAGAGATCGTCGCCGACGAGTTGAACGCGCTTGCCGATCCGCTCCGTCAGCGCTTTCCATCCCGCCCAGTCGTCTTCCGCCATGCCGTCCTCGATCGAGACGATCGGAAAGCGTGAGACGAGGTCTTCGTAATAGGAAACCATGCCGTCGGCGGCGAGCATCTTCCCCTCGCCTTCGAGATGGTATTTGCCGTCCCGGTAAAACTCCGTGGACGCCGCATCGAGCGCGATGAAAACGTCCTCGCCCGGGCGCCGGCCCGCCGCCTCGATCGCCTTCATGATGAAGCCGAGCGCGTCGTCGGTCGATTTGAGACCGGGCGCGAAACCGCCCTCGTCGCCGACATTGGTGTTGTGCCCGGCGGCTTTCAGGCCCTTTTTCAGCGCATGAAAAATCTCTGCGCCCCAGCGCAGCGCCTCGGCGAAATTGTCCGCGCCGAGCGGCATGATCATGAATTCCTGAATGTCGATCGGGTTGTCGGCATGCGCGCCGCCATTGACGATGTTCATCATCGGCGCCGGAAGCGTGCGCGCCGAAACGCCGCCGACATAGCGATAGAGCGGCATCGACGAAGCTTCCGCCGCCGCCTTTGCGACCGCGAGCGAGACGCCGAGAATGGCGTTGGCGCCGAGGCGCGCCTTGTTCGCTTCGCCATCGAGCGCGATCAGCATCTCGTCGACGCCGATCTGGTCTTCCGCTTCAACGCCGCAGAGCGCGTCGAAGATCTCGCCATTGATCGCCGCGACCGCCTTGCGGACGCCCTTGCCGCCATAG
>JBGSNB010000057.1:0-4224 GCA_041739835.1 Parvularculaceae bacterium
CTGTCCGCAACGGGCAGCGTGGTTTCGGGCGCAGCGTCGGTCAGCGTGTCTGTCGGCATTGATCCGGTCCGGGCTGACGCCTAAACGCTTTTGACCGAAGGGAGAAGGATTGCGTGAAGGTCCTGCTGGTCGGCGGCGGCGGGCGCGAACATTCGCTTGGATGGAAAATCGCTCAAAGCCCGCTCCTGACACAACTCTATCTAGCGCCCGGCAATCCCGGCCTCAACCGCCTGGGAGAGCCGCTGGGCATTGGCGCGGACGATATCGACGCGATTGTCGAGGCCGCCCGATCACGAAACGTCGATCTCGTTGTCGTCGGGCCAGAAGCGACGCTGGCGGCCGGGATCGCGGACCGCCTCGCGGCGCAGTCGATCGCCTGTTTTGGCCCATCCGCGGCAGCCGCGCGCCTCGAATCGTCAAAATCCTTCATGAAGGAAATAGCCCTGGCCGTCGGGGCGCCGACCGCCGCGTTTGAAAGCTTCTCGGACGCCGCCGACGCGAAGGCCTATTTGAAGACCCAGGCTGCTCCCTATGTCATCAAGGCCGACGGGCTCGCAGCCGGCAAGGGCGTCGTGATCGCACCGACACTCGCCGGCGCGGAAACGGCGATCGACGAAATCCTGGGCGGCGCGCTTGGCGAGGCCGGCCGGCGCATCATCATCGAAGAGTATCTTGAAGGCGAGGAAGCGAGTTTCTTCGTCCTGACCGACGGCGAGGCGATTGCGCCCCTCATCGCCGTTCAGGACCACAAGCGCGCATTTGACGGCGACAGAGGGCCCAATACCGGCGGCATGGGCGCCTACGCGCCGGCGCCCGCATTCACGGATGCCATTCGCAGAGAGACGATGTCGCGGATCATTGAGCCGGTCATTGCGGAAATGCGTCGCCGCGGCGCGCCGTTCAAAGGCGTCCTCTTCGCCGGCCTCATGATCACCAGGGATGGCCCCAAGCTCATCGAGTTCAATGTGCGCTTTGGCGATCCGGAATGCCAGGTGATGATGCGCCTGATGAAGAGCGATTTTCTGCCGGCGCTTCACGCGGCCGCCAAAGGCGCGCTGTCGTCAAGTACGCTCGAGTGGTTGAACGAAGCTTGTGCGCTGATCGTAATGGCGACCAAGGGATATCCAGGCGCCTATCCGAAGGGCTCGGAAATCCGGGGACTTGACGCGGCGGAGGCTTGCGAAGGCGTCGCGGTCTTCCATGCCGGAACCAGAGAGCATGAAGGACGGATTCTCGCCGATGGCGGCCGTGTCTTGAACATCACCGCTTGCGGCGCCACGATCAGGGATGCGGTTGAACGGGCATATCGGGCGGCGGACAAGATCGAGTGGCCGGAAGGATTCTATCGCCGCGACATCGCCTGGCGCGCATTGAGGGACCTCCTGTGAAGTCGCTCGCGTCATGGCGCAAGCAGGCGCAATACATAGAGGCGGGCGGGCGCCGCCTCGCTTTTTGGACCCAGAACGACGCCGACGAATCAAAGCCGTGGCTATTGCTTATTCATGGCTATCCGACGTCGTCATGGGACTGGACATTCGTCTGGCGAGACCTTGCGGCGCATTTTCGGCTTGCCGCGGTCGACATGCTCGGCTTCGGCCTGTCGGACAAGCCGCGCGACGTCAGTTATTCGATTTTCACGCAAGCCGACTTTCAGGAAGCGCTGCTTGAACGCCTCGGCGTCAGCGAGGCGCATATCCTGGCGCATGATTACGGCGACACGGTCGCTCAGGAATTGCTGGCGCGTCATAATGAGGGCGGGCTCAGCTTTCTGTTGAAATCGGTGGTGTTTCTGAATGGCGGGCTCTTTCCCGAACAGCATCGCGCGCGGCCGATACAAAAACTCGGACTGACGCCGCTCGGCTTCCTGATCGGGCTCATGTTGAACAGAGCGCGCTTGCGTACCACGTTTGACGAAATATTCGGCCCGAATACAAAGGCGACCGATGCAGAGATTGATACCCACTGGACGCTGATATCGGCGAACCATGGCAAGCGGGTCCTGCATAAATTGCTGACCTACATGCCGGAACGCAAAGAACACCGCGCCCGATGGGTCGGCGCGCTGAAAGAGGCGCGCATTCCGCTGAAGCTGATCGACGGCGGCGCCGACCCTGTTTCCGGCGCGCATCTTTATCATCATTACCTGGAATTTGTGCCGAACGCCGATGCGGTGCTGCTGGAGACAATCGGACATTATCCCCAAACCGAGGCGCCCGATGCCGTCGCCAGCGCATTTCTTGAATTCCACCGGCAATTAAGGACGATCCCGGCATGAGTGTTTTCTTGACAGTTTTCCTTTCTGTGTTCTTTGCTGAACTTGGCGACAAGACTCAGCTTGCGACAGTTTTGTTCGCAGCAGATGGCCGCACTTCGCACGCGCTCGTTTTCGCCGCAGCGTCCGCCGCGCTCGTCACATCGACCGCCATCGCCGTGCTGCTGGGCGCGACAGCCGAACGCTATCTCGCATTCCTGCCCCTGAAGCTCATTGCCGGATTTGGCTTCATGGCGATCGGCGCATTTCTCGTCTTCGAACATCTCACCAAGGCCGCTTGAAGGAGCGTTTTGCATGTCGCAGGCGACCGAATCCGATTTTACCGGCGTCACTGACACGCCCGATCGCCTTAAATTCGATGAAGCGGCTCTTGATCGCTACATGAAAAAGAATGTCGCCGGCTACAAGGGCCCGCTGAAGGTCAGGAAATTCAAGGGCGGCCAGTCAAACCCGACTTATCTGCTCGAAACCCCGAAACGGAAATATGTTCTGAGACGCAAGCCGCCCGGAAAATTGCTGCCGTCGGCGCATGCCGTGGATCGGGAATTTCGGGTGATGAGCGCGCTCGCACCGTTGGGATTTCCGGTGCCCAGGACTTATGCGCTTTGCGATGACGCCGCCGTGATCGGTACGTCATTCTTCATTATGGATTTCGTCGATGGCCGCATTTTCTGGGACGCCAGCCTGCCCGGCGTTGCGCCGAACGAGCGCCGCGCGCTTTTTTTTGAGCTTGTCGATGTCATCGCCAGTCTGCATTCCGTCGACTATGCCGCGGCGGGCCTCGGCGATTTCGGCAAGCCAGGCAACTACTTTGAACGGCAGATCGATCGCTGGTCGAAGCAGTACAAGGCCGCAGAGACCGCCAAGATCGCCGACATGAACCAATTGATCGACTGGTTGCCGAAGGCGCTGCCAGCTTCAGACGCCGTCTCGATCGTCCATGGCGATTATCGATTCGACAACGTGATTATCGATCCGTCACGGCCCAAGGCGCTGGCCGTGCTGGATTGGGAGCTTTCGACGCTCGGCCATCCGTTGGCCGACTTCACCTATTTCCTGATGGTCTGGCATTTCCCGCCGACGATCCGCGGCGGACTGGCCGGTCTCGACCTGAAGGCGCTCGGCATCCCGTCGCTTGATGAAGCCTCCGCCCGCTATTGCGAGAAGACCGGCCGATCGACGCTGGCGGATTTCGATTTCTGCCTGGCATATAACATGTTCCGGTTGGCCTCGATCGCGCAGGGCGTTTATGCGCGGGCGCTGCAAGGAAACGCGTCCTCGCCGGAGGGGCTGAAGCTCGGCGATTCTGTCGCGCCGCTCGCCGCAATGGCGTGGAGCTATGCAAAGCGGGCGGGCGCCTGAATCACAGCGCGATGCGCAGTCTCTTGACGCCGTCGCCAAACATGAGCCCCCAGGGCGCGCCGCCGACATACAGGCGCTGCGTCGGATTGTAGTCGATCGGCCCGGCCAGCGCCGTCCGGTGCGCGATATCCACGCCATCGACTGAAATCGACATAGAGCCGCCGACGCCGTCATAGGCTAGAGTCACATCATGTTCGGCAAGGTCGAGCAGCGCCGGGTGAACGCCGTCGAGGCGGGTCACGCCGTCAGACGTCCAGACCGAGAAGCGCAGGCGGCTCCTGTCAACACGCATATCATAGCTGCTCGGAACCGCCGCGATCAGCCGCCATCCGGACGCTGTCGACGGCAAGGCCAGGCGGGCGTCGATCGTCAAATTGAGCGCTGCCGTCAGCTTCGGCGAGGGCGCCGAGGCGTAATAGTCGCCGCCGGTTGAATGGGTCGCTTTCGCAAGCGCGACGGGATCGGGCGCCGCGTCGATGGCGCCGACAACGAAATCGATGTCGGCGATCACCGCGGGCGGCGTCAATGAGCGCGCCGGCCCCGACGGATCGCCGGGCCACAAATCGCGCACGTATGCCGCTGCGCCGACG
>JBGSNB010000042.1:0-2126 GCA_041739835.1 Parvularculaceae bacterium
GCGGCAAGCTCGCGCCGGACGGCCTTTACGACCTGACCGCGCCCCGACGCGAGGTCTCGCTCCTGCATCGCGCGACGGAAATCGCCGGTGCGGATTGGCCGCAGCCCGGGCGCCGATTGAAGCTCGAATGGCGGGCGAAGGCGGCGATCGGCCAACTCGAACGCCAGCTTCGACAGGCCCCGTCGCGTTTCGTGCGGCTTGTTGCCTCGCCGGACCTCGCGGCTTATTTGAGGGTGCGGCCGGGCTGGACGGCGAGACTTGGCGAACGCTACGGCGCCCGCTTCCTGATCGAGGAAGAGCGAAGCCTCGGAGATCGAAATTTTGACATCGTCGAAGCCAGACCCCGTTAACGACCATGGCGCGCAACTGCGGTGCCCGAGCTGCAAGGCGCCGGCGGTCACGGCGTACAAGCCATTCTGTTCAAAGCGCTGCGCGGATGTCGACCTGTATCGCTGGCTGTCGGGCGGCTATGCGATTCCGGCGGTCGAGGCCGATGATGACACGTCGCCCGACGACAACGGGAATTAGCAAAGCGAATTTGGCCCGCCTCAAAACGCGAGGCGGGCCGTGACTGCGGCGGGGGAGGCCGCAGTCGGGGGGGCGCTTATTGGGCGCGCGTGCTTTCGGCGGGTCTTGCCGTCACCAGCGCCGCGAATTGCTTCTGCTCGGCCGCATCAAGGCGCTTGTCGCGATTGGCGTCGGCCTGATCGAAGCTTTTGGCGCGCGCGTCGATCATTTCCTGCCGGGTGATCTTGCTGTCGCCTTTGGCGATGGAGGCGAATGTCTTGTCGACCGCCGCAGCGTCTGCGTCGTCCGGCGCCGCGCCGACGAAAGCCTCGAATTCCGATTTGTCGACGGCGCCGTCGACATTGATGTCGGCGATGAGAAATTCGGAATCGCCGAGCTTTTGCGCATCGTCGCGCGAAGAAACCTGAGCCGGAGAAATCATCATGCTTGATTCCGCCGCGTCGGGCTTGAATTGGGGTTTCGCGCCGGCCTCGGCGTTCGGGTCGGCCATCGCGGCCGTTGACGCGAGCGCAATCGTTCCTGCGCAGAAGAGAATTGTCCTGATCATCTTGTGCTCCTTTCACTCGACGCTCGGTCAGCGGGGGCTGGCGAATGTCGGCGCCGGACATCGCGCGCGGCGCACTTCGATACATGACGGCGCCGGCGCCCGAACGCCAGTTAAGCATGCGTCATGACGCATTCTTCATCAGAAGATGAATTTGATGAAAGTTTGCTAGCCGCCGTCGAACATCGCCCGAATATCGACGGACGACCGCTTGCCGATCGAACTGAAATTCTCGGCGAGCCATTCATCCGCAATCGTCCGTCCACGGTCTTTCAACGCATGCAGGAAACGCCTGTCGACGCTGAATTTGCTGGCGACCGACAGATCCGCGAGCGAGCGGTCGCTGCGGATCGAATGGACGCGGATGTCGCGCAAGCGGCCGCGAAAGGCTTTCTTCAGCCAGCCCTCATCAAGCAGCCGGTGGACAAAGGCGATGGCGCGAAGCTCTCGCAGCAGCGACGAATTGAAGCTGATTTCATTTACGCGATTGAGAATCTCCGACGTCGTCACCGGCAGCTTCTCGCGGTCGAGCGGATTGACGTGGACGATCACGACATCATTCGACTGCGCTTCGTAAAAAAAAGGGAACAGCACGGGGTTGCCCATATAGCCGCCGTCCCAGTAGTGCTCGCCGCCGATCTCTACCGCCTTGAACAGAAATGGCAGGCAGGTTGACGCGAGCACGACGTCAAGCGACACCTCGCGCGTCTCGAACACCCGGACCTTGCCGCTCTTGACATTGGTCGCCGACAAGAAGAGCCGCGTCGCCTTGCACGCCTTAAGGCTCTCGAAGTCGATGCATTTTGCGAGCAAGTCGCGCAGCGGATTGATATTGAACGGATTGAACTGGTAGGGCGAGAACATGCGCGTAAAAACGTCGAACGCGTAATAGGCGTAGGAATCGTCAAGATTGAAATCGCCGGACGCGACTTCGAACGGCGTGCGTTTCACGGGACTGTAAAACGCGCCGACATCGCTGATCGCGCCCCATAATTCATCGAGCTTCAGGCGCGCCGCCGCCGGGCCGCCGAGATGCAGGCCGAAGGCGAGCGCC
>JBGSNB010000077.1:0-1826 GCA_041739835.1 Parvularculaceae bacterium
CGATCCGGCGCGCGCTTTCCTGGCTGGTCGACCGCGACAGGGAGGCGCTCGATCCTGTCTGGCGCGCCGACGCGCCGACTTACGCGTTCAACCTTTCGGTCTTCAGCGCGCTTCTCGGCACGAGCGCCGAGCCCGATCTCGCCGGCGCCGTCCTGATGTTCGAGGATATCGACGAACACCTCTATCGCATCGACCGAATGATGTTCCATGTGACGTCCAACGCCAATGTCGCGCGCTGCGCCGGCATCCGCCTCGGCCGCATTAGCCGGATTCCCGAAAATGATCCGCCCTTCGACAGGACCGCGCGCGAGATTTTCGACTATTGGTGCAAGCGGTCGGGCATACCCTTTCTCGGCGACGCCGATATCGGCCACGACGCGGGCAACCGCATCGTTCCGTATCCGACACTTCATGCGGCCGCCGTCTGACATGGGAGCTTTCCCTACGTCGCCGCGCGACACCGTTAACCGGATCGGCATTGACCGTCGGCGCCGCAAATGGTCAACCTCCGCTCCCTTCGGACCCTTGAGGAGCCCTGCTTGATCTTCGGCCTCGACGCATTCGCGCCTTATGTGGCGGCGCTGGTTCTCGTCGGGATGTTTGTCTCCTTCGCGAGAGAATGGCGCCCGCCCGAAGTGTCGGCGCTCGCGGCGCTAGGCGTCTTTCTCGCGCTCGGCATTGTCTCAAGCGAAGATCTCGTCAAGGTCATCGCCAATCCGGCGCCGGTGACGATCGGCGCGATGTTCATCATGTCGGCGGCCCTCGTTCGCACCGGCGTGCTCGATGAACTGGCGCGGGCGCTGATCAGGCGCGTCGGCACGCGCCCGAACCTTGCGATTTTCGGCTTCCTGATCATCGTTGCGGCGCTTTCCGCCTTCATGAACAACACGCCGCTCGTCATGCTGATGATTCCGGTGGCGCTGGCGCTGTCCGAGCAGGTGAAAGAATCGCCGTCGCGACACATGATTCCGCTCTCCTACGCCGCGATCCTCGGCGGCACGATCTCTCTGGTCGGCACGTCGACGAACATCCTGGTTGACGGCGTCGCGCGCGAACAGGGTCTGGCGCCGTTCGGCATCTTCGAGATCGCCCCGCTCGGCATGGTCAATGCGGTGATCGGCGTCCTCTTCATTTTCCTCTTCCGCCGATTCCTGCCGGAGCGCACAGCGATGGCGTCGCTGCTCGGCCGAAACGAAACGCCGCGCTACATGGTGGAGATCGCGATCGAGCGGGAGAGCGCCTATGTCGGCCAGCGCGCGCTCGACATCAAGGCCTTCAACGAGGCCGACAGCCGCCTGCTTGACGTCGTCCGGGGCGACGCGTCGCTGCGCCGGGAAATGCAGGATGTCGTCATCGAGGAAGGCGACGTTGTCGTGCTGCGCTCGCCGGTCCGCGACATCCTCGGCTTCAAGCAGGATGCCGGCGTGCAATCGCCGGACGGCGGGCTGCAGCCCTTGAGCGCGCGGTCGTCCGTGCTCGTCGAAATCCTGCTCGCGCCCGGCGCCGCTTTCATCGGCAAGACGCTGCGCCATTTGCGTCTGCGCCGCCGCTACGGCGTCTATCCGGTGGCGCTGCACCGCCGCAGCTCCAATCTCGCGGACCGTTTCGAATATACGCCGCTTGCGGTCGGCGACACGCTGCTGATCGAAGGCGCGCCCGAAGACCTGAAGCGGCTCTGCGACGACAATGATCTTGTGAACATCGCGATGCCGCGCGAGCGCGCGATCCGCAAGAGCCATGCGCCGGTCGCGATCGTGACGATGGCGGGCGTCATCCTCCTCGCGACGCTCGGCGTGATGCCGATCGCCGGGCTCGCCGCGATAGAT
>JBGSNB010000080.1:0-2255 GCA_041739835.1 Parvularculaceae bacterium
GCCCGCGATCGGCTCGGCGGCGGCGTCGACGGGCGCATCTTCCGTCTTGGCGCAGGCGGCGAGCAGCGCCGCTCCCAGCAGGATCAATCCGAATAATGAGCGTTTCATCGCGACAGCCCCGTCGCGAGGTTCGGCTGATCCAGCGGATCAAACCCGTAATGCTCCAGCCAGCGCGCGTCCGCTGCAAAGAAATCGCGCAGATCCGGAATGCCGTATTTCAACATGGCGAGACGGTCGATCCCCATGCCGAAGGCAAAGCCCTGATATTCGTCGGGATCGAGCCCGCAATTCTTCAGGACATTCGGATGCACCATGCCGGAGCCGAGGATCTCCATCCATTTGGCGCCCTGGCCGATGCGGATTTCATTGCCGACGCGTTCATAGCCGATGTCCATTTCGGCCGACGGTTCGGTGAACGGAAAGAAATGCGGGCGGAAGCGCGTCTTGACGCTGTCGACTTCGAAGAACGCCTTGCAGAAGGCTTCAAGCGTTCCCTTGAGGTGGCCCATATGCGTCTGCCGGTCGATGACGAGGCCTTCGACCTGGTGGAACATCGGCGTGTGCGTCTGGTCTGAATCGCAACGAAAGGTTCGGCCCGGGATGATGATCCGTATTGGCGGCTTTTGCGTCATCATCGTGCGGATCTGCACCGGCGAGGTGTGCGTCCGGAGCAGCATGCGAGAGCCGTCCGCCTTCGGATGAAAGAAGAACGTGTCGTGCATTTCGCGCGCCGGGTGGTCGGGCGGGAAATTGAGGGCCGTGAAATTGTGGAAATCATCCTCGATGTCCGGGCCTTCGGCGACATCAAAGCCCATCGCCGAGAAGATCGCGATGATTTCCTCCGTCACTTGCGTCACCGGATGAATGCGGCCCTTGGCGAGAGGCGCGATCGGCAGAGTGATGTCGACTTTCTCGGTCGCGAGGCGCTGATCGAGCTCCGCGTCTTCGAGTTCCTGCTTCTTCGCGTCGATCGCCGCGGCGATCTTGTCCTTGACGACGTTGAGCGCCGCGCCCGCCGCCTTGCGTTCATCGGGCGCCATTCCCCCCAGCGTCTTCATCCGCTCGGAAATGACGCCCTTCTTGCCGAGCGCGGCGATGCGCACGTCTTCAAGCGCCGCGATCGTCGCCGCTCCAGCGATTTTCGCCAGCGTCTCGCGTTCGATCTGGTCAATGTCGGACATGCCGCAGGGTCTCCGATAATGAAAAAGCGCCACCTTGAAGGTGACGCTTTTCCGAATTCATCCGTATACGTCACCCGGATCGTTATCTGCGTTCGCCGGGAGAGGAAAAGGGCTTACGCCGCGAGGGCCGCTTTCGCCTTTTCCGTCAGCGCCTTGAACGCCTCGGGCTCTTTCACGGCGAGATCGGCGAGGACCTTGCGGTCAACCTCGATCCCCGCTTTCGAGAGCCCGTCGATAAATCGGGCGTAGGTCATGCCGACTTCGCGGGTCGCGGCGTTGATGCGCGTGATCCACAGCGAGCGGAAATTGCGCTTCTTCGCGCGGCGGTCGCGATAGGCGTACTGGCCGGCCTTTTCGACCGCCTGGCGCGCCGTCTTGATCGCGTTCTTGCGGCGGCCGAAATAGCCTTTCGCCGCCTTGATGACTTTCTTGTGCTTGGCGTGGGACGTAACGCCCCGTTTGACGCGTGACATGGATGTCCCTCCTAGCGGTTATACGGCATGTATTTCTTGACGATCTTCGCGTCCGCATCAGAGAGGACGCCGGTCCCCCGCTGCTGGCGGATATATTTGGCGTTGTGCGAGATCAGTCGGTGCCGTTTGCCGGCGACGCCGGCCTTGACCTTGCCGGAGGCGGTCATCTTGAAGCGCTTTTTGGCGCCTGACTTGGTCTTCATTTTGGGCATTTTGCGGTTCCTGATTGGCCCCCGAAAGGGGGCGCGCGTTAAAGACCGCCAAGGCATGCCTTTGGGCCCGGCGGCCGGTTGGAAGCGGCGGGTTATAGCGAAGAAAGGCCTTGGTGCAAGGGCTTTGCTACGCGCGGGCGAGGATCAGTCCGCCAAGAACGAGGCTGACGGCCGACAGCGCGAAAAGGACCCGGATGGCGGGCGGCGGCAGGCGGCGAATGATGTGAAGCATCGGAACTCCTCCCTAAAGCTCCCCAAAATATAGGGATGGGCGGCCGCGGTGTCAGGCGGCGTCGTGAAAGATGATGCCGAGCGTCATTCGGCGGCCGGCGCGAATGGTGGCGACGCCATGGCGCATCTGCGCGCGATAAACCCCGCGGCCGCCCGCG
>JBGSNB010000120.1:0-1918 GCA_041739835.1 Parvularculaceae bacterium
GCGCGATCGAGAAGCCAGATCGCGATCATGCCGGCGAAGGGCAGCGCGATCGACAGCGCGATGGCGGCGCCGGGCGAGATCAGCGCGCCGGTCATTGTCCGCCCCCCATCAAGGCGTTCGCGGCGCGTTCGGCAAGGTCGACTGTCAATTCGGTATTGACGCCGAAATAGACATTCGCCGCGACCAGGATCCACATCGGGATCAACATTGACAGCGGCGCCTCCCTGACCGAGGGCGCTCCTTCGGGCGCGGGGCGCAGCACCATCAGCTCGATGACGCGCCCGACATAAAGGACCGCGAGAAACGATGACGCGACGATTAGGAAGCCGGCCCAGGCGCGCCCGGAATCGAAGGCGGCGGTCAACAACTGCCACTTCGAAATGAAGCCGACCGTCAGCGGCGTGCCGATCAGCGACAGCCCGGCGATAATGAAGGCGCCCGAAGTGAACGGCATGCGTCTGCCGAGGCCGGCGTACCCGCCGCAGGCATGGCTGCCGACGCGCAGCATGACGCAGGCGGCGGCCATGAACAAAGCGCCCTTCATCAGGCCGTGATTGAAAAGATGGACGAGACTTGCCGACAGGCCCTGCTCGGTGCCGAAGGAAATGCCGAGCAGCATGTAGCCGATCTGGCCGACCGACGAATAGGCCAGCATCCGCTTCAGATCGTCCTGAAAGACCGCGACGATCGACGCGAAGAACATGCCCGCAATCGCCATCGGCATCAGCAGGTAGTTGAACGCCGCCTCCGCAAAGGCGAAGTCGGGACCGATCACCGTGTAGATGAACCGGATGATGACGTAGACGGCGACCTTCGTTCCGGTCGCCGCGATGAAGGCGGACACCGCCGACGGCGCATAAGCATAGGCGTTCGGCATCCACAGATGCATTGGAAACATCGCCGCCTTGAGCCCCATGCCGACCAGGATGAAGGCGAAACCCGCCTGCACCATGTGGTTGTCGTCGCCGGCGAGCTGGATTTTCAGGTCCGCCATGTTGAGCGTGCCGGTCGCCTGATACAGGAGGCCGAGACCAATGACGAAGAAGGTCGCGCCGATCGTGCCCATGACGAGATAATTGAAAGCGGCCGTCAGCGCGCGCCGGTCTTCGCGCCCGCCCATGGCGACCAGCGCATAGGTCGACAGCGAAGAAATCTCGAGAAAGACAAAGACATTGAAAGCGTCGCCGGTGATCGTCACGCCGAGGAGGCCGACCATGCAGATGAGCATGGCGGCGTAAAAAAGACTGAGCTGGCGCTGGTCGATTTCGGCGCGGATGCTTTCATAGGAGAACGGCATCACCAATGCGGCGATGCCCGAGACGAGGGTCAAGACCAGCGCATTGGCGAGATCGATGCGATATTCGATGCCGATCGGCGGCGCCCAATCGCCAAGGTGATAGGAAATCGGGCCGATCGTCGCCACTGAATGCAGGAGCGCGGCGCAGCACGCGAAGGCAAACCACGCTGTCAGCGTCGCCCACAGATAGGGCAGGCGTCCGCCGAATTTCACGGCCGGCAACAGGATCGTCAGCGGCGCGGCGATCAGCGGCGCGATGATCGGCAGAACGGGGAGCTGCGCCGCGAGGTTCATGCGCGCGCCGTCAGCTCATGCGGAAGCCGCCCGAATTCCGCGATGTCGTCGGCCGCCTCCAATTCGTCTTCCTCGATCGCGCCATAGGCCTCGCGGATGCGCACGATCAGCGCAAGGCCGACCGCGGTCGTTGCAACGCCGACGACGATCGCGGTCAGGATCAGCACATGCGGCAGCGGATTCGAATAGATGACGTCCGCAGCGGCGTGCGCAACGTCCGCAGCGGCCGCGCCATGGTCTTCGACGGTAAAGCCGGGCGCCGCGAGCAAATCATTGACGCCCCCGGCCGGCGTAGCGTGGATCGCGTCCGCCGGCGGCGCGCCCGCC
>JBGSNB010000065.1:0-3852 GCA_041739835.1 Parvularculaceae bacterium
GCGCCATGCGCCGCCGGCGCCGAGCTGTCCGCGTCATTGGGCGCGAATTCGCTCGCCGGCGCGCCGGACTGTCATGACCCGTCGGCGCAGGACGAGAATGGGACGTCCGTCAGCTGCGAGCTTGCGGCGTTCTGCGCTCTCTTGTGCGGCGTCGTGACCCCGGGCGGACCTGAAAGTGCGCGGGCGCAAGCTTTTTTGGCGATCTCATTCCCGGTGACAGTCGTCCCGTTGGCAGGCGTTCTGCGCCGGCCCGAAGCGCCGCCGCCGCGAATGCGCGTCCTTTGAACGACTGAAGAAATCAACCATCAAAGGAGACGAACATGAAACGCATTGCTTCAATCATCGCGGGTCTGGTTACGCTTGGCGTCGCCTCGGCCTTCGCCGCATCGCCGGACTTGGCCGCGAAAGCCGCGGCATGTTGCGACTTTCTTGCAGCCTGCTGCAATGGCGGCGGCTGCTGTTGACCTAAGAGCCTGACCAAAGGCGCCCGTTCCCTCTGCGGAACGGGCGCTTGATTGCGGCCGCGCTTTCCCGAACAGGGAGACACGTTTTCTCAGTTTCGCGCGCGGATCATCGCCCGCCGAAGTCGGGCTAAAACCCCTCTTCGTCGCCCAGCACGCGTCCGCCGTCATCCGCCTTGCGGAAGGGGCGCTGGCATTGCTGCCAGCCTTGACGCCAGCCGGCGCGGTAGGCGCGGTCGCTTTCGAAGAGGCCGACATCGCGGACCCGCGTGGTTGAAAAGCTCTTGTCCTGTTCATGCGCCGTCGCGCAGCCGTCGCCATAGCCGGCGACATAGGCAGGCTCCTCGGAAAGGCCGGAATCGGTGGCGCAGGCGGCCAGCAAAACTGCGCCGGCGGCGCAAAGCAACATTCTGAACACGTCTGGAACCCCGCAAATTGGCGACCGGGAGTGAGCCTAGCAGGCCGCAAAGCCGCCGTCTCCCCGCTTTCTCAGGCGACCGTTCAACCCCGGTTAACGGTGTTGCGGTTAGATCGCGGCTCCCGCCCGGGGACGCCTTCATGGGGCCTTGATGACGACGCAGGATCCAGCCGCCGAAGCGGACTTCATCGCCAGCGATGTCGGGCTGACGCCGCCGCCGTCGCGCGGCCACTCGCCGCGCGAGGTGCTGGTCAGAAAACTCGCCGACATCGTCGTGCTGCCCGCGACCCGGATCTCGGCCAATGAACGCTCGCTGGTCGCCGACATCCTGCTGCAGGCGCTCGACAAGGCCGACGAGGACATTCGCCTCGAGGTCTCGCGCCGCATCGCCCGCGTCGCCGAAGCGCCGAACGCGCTTTTGCGCATGCTTCTGCTCGATGAACCGAGGATCGCCGAGCCGATCATCCGGCGCGTCGAGCCTTTGCCGGAAGCCTTGCTGATCGAATGCGCGCATGGCGGCGTCACCGCGCATCGCGAAATGATCGCCCGACGACTCGACCTTACCGCCTCGCTCGCCGATGTCGTTCTCGGCTATGGCGAAGCCGATGTCGCGCGCTTGTTGTTGCGGCGCGACGAATTTCAGCTGTCGCCGACCGCGATCGACATTCTCGTCAGCCGCTCGACCGCAGACATTGAAATGCAGGCGCTGCTCCTTCGCCGCCGCGAACTCGAGCCGGCGCACGGTTTCATGATGTTCTGGTGGGTCAATGGCGAAAGCCGCAAGCGCATCCTCGCCCGCTTCTCCCTTGATCGCAGCATCGTCCAGGACGCCGTGCAGGACCTTTATCCGCGCGTCTTTCGCGGCGAAGGGGCCGACCCATTCGTCAAGGACATCCTGACCATGCTTGATCGGCGCCACCGCCCGCGCGGCGTCAACGGCGAACCGATTTCCATGGATGTCGTGATCAAGACCCTCGCCGCGGCGCGCAAATATCCGGCGCAGGAAATCATCCACGCGGTCGGCATGATCGCCGGCGTCAGCCGCGAACTGGTCGCGCGCATCCTGCGCGATCCCGGTGCGGAGCCATTCGCGGTCATGTGCAAGAGCCTCGGCATGCCGCGCGCGGAATTTTTTGCGGTGATCGGCCGCAAGGACGCGGAACACCCGCAATCGCCCGAGCGCGCCGAGGAATTGCTCGGAATCTTCGATTCGATGGCCCGCGACTATGCGCGAGCGGTGGTGCGCTACTGGGACTGGGACGCCAATCCGCGGATCGCGCGAATCACGCGCCTTCTCGGCCTTGACGACGAGATCGACTGAAGACGGGATGGGCTTAAGCGCCGATTAAATGATTCGTGTCATGACTAATGCCGCGTCGGTTGCGGCCTTGCGTATCTAGGCTGCTTCCGGCGCTTCTTTTTTGGCGCCTCGCCAAAAACCTGACAGCTTCCTTAAAGTTTTCCGACAATTCGACGCGCGTTCGTGGCGCAGCCTTAACGGCTCATGCGCGACTATGGAAACGGGGCGATCTGCCCGGCGAGAGATTTCTGGGAGGACGCATGCTGGCGTCGATGCGCGTAATAGTCTTCGCGTCGCAAAAGGGGGGATCCGGCAAGACCACGCTGTCGGGCCACATTGCGGTCGAAGCCGGGCGAGCCGGGGCGGGCCCCGTCGCGCTCATTGACACTGATCCGCAAGGATCGCTGGCGAAATGGTGGAACGTCCGGCAGGATCCGCAGCCGGCCTTCATCCAGTCCGTCTTCTCGAATCTTTTTCAGGACCTCGACCGCGCGCGCGACGAAGGGTTTCGCTTGGTCGTCATCGACACGCCGCCGGCGGTGACGCGCGCGATCTCGGAAGTCGTCAATTTCGCCGATCTCGTCGTCGCGCCGACGCGCCCGAGCCCGCATGACCTGCGCGCCGTCGGTCCGACCGTCGATATCGCGCAAGCCCGCAACAAGCAGCTCGTCTTCGTTGTCAACGGCGCGACGCCGAAAGCCCGCATCACCTCGGAAGCGGCGATCGCGCTGTCGCAGCATGGCACCGTGGCGCCGACGGTCATCCACCACCGCGTCGACTACGCCGCCGCGATGATCGACGGCAGAACGGTCATGGAGATCGATCCCTACTGCAAGTCGGCGCAGGAAATCAGCGAGCTCTGGCAATATCTCGACCGCCGCCTGAAGCGCGCCGAAGGCGGCTACAAGCAGTCGGACGAGCCGAATGCCGCGACAATCGCCGCTCAAAACCGCGTCTTTGGGCGCCGCGCCGCGCAGTAGGGAAGGCCCCCTCGCGGGAAAGAAGCGATGAAACGCACCAGCGCGCAGGCAGGCGAAAGCAAGCTCGAAAGCCGCTTCGCCGCCCTTACGTCGGGCCTGCTCGCCCGCAAGGGCTTCGCCGCGCCGTCGAATTCCCCGATCCACGATCCGGCGGAAGAGACCGATCCCTTCGCGCTTGAACCGACGCACAAGGCCGACAAGAAAAAAGCGCCGCCGCCGCCTGCGCCGAAAGCGCCGACCGCCGAAGCAAAGGTTGCCGCCAAGGAAACGGCGCCCGCGAAAAAAGCGCCGGTTGCGCCCGAGCCGCCCGCTGCGAAGAAGGCCGAGCGGCCGGCGACGCCGGCAAAGCCCGCGCCGGTTCCGGAGCTGAAACTGCAGCAGGCGGAACGCATCGCGCCCTCGCCGATCACCATCATCAATGAACGCAGCAGCGAGGCTGGCTATCCGGATAATCCGTCACCGGAGGAAATCGCCGCCCTCGACGCGGAAGCGGACGAAGTCGTCTCCTATTTCGAGAATTTCGGCAATGAGGATGCGGTCGCGATCGAGAAAGACAGCTTCTATGGCGACGCCGCCGACGATCCCGACGACCTCGGCGATTTCGACGACGAGGATGCGTCCGCGGCGAGCGGCGAGAAACCGGCGGGCGCGATCGCCGGCCCCTGGGCGGGCGCCAGCGTCCCCGCCGTCGCC
>JBGSNB010000068.1:0-2359 GCA_041739835.1 Parvularculaceae bacterium
GGGCGAGATCGCGCGCCGCGCCTTCGCGCCGGAGCTTGATCGCCTGCCGCGGCATTTGCGCGGCGGCGCGCCGCCCTATGAGATCATCGTCCACCGCCAGTATAATCCGTCGGGCGAGACGTCGATGAATATCGTGCCGGGCCTCCTTGGCATCATCCTCACCATGACCCTCATCATGATCACCTCGATCGCGCTGACGAGAGAGGTCGAGCGCGGCACCATCGAAGCCTTGCTGTCGACGCCGGTCCGGGCGAGCGAGATCATGATCGGCAAGACGACGCCCTATATCCTCATCGGCTTCATCCAGACGGCGATCGTGCTCGTCGCGGCGCGGCTGATTTTCGATATCCCGTTTCTCGGCGCGCCCGGTCCGTTCGTCGCCGCGCTGCTCTTGTTCATCTTCGCCAATCTCATGCTCGGCTATCTGATCTCGACCGTCGCCAGGACGCAGATGCAGGCGATGCAGATGACGTTCTTCGTCTTCCTGCCGTCGATCCTGCTGTCGGGCTTCATGTTCCCCTTCGCGGCGATGCCGAAATGGGCGCAGGCGATCGGCGAGGCGCTGCCAATCACGCATTTTCTCCGGATCGTGCGCGAGGTGATGCTGAAAGGCGCCGGTTTTGCGGAAATCCGCGGCGACATCTGGCCGATCATGATCATCGTCACGGTATTGTCGCTGGCGTCGCTCGCGCGGTTCAGAAGGACGCTGGACTGACGATTACACCCACCGCCTGACGCGCGTCCTGTAGGCCGCGTATTCGTCGCCGAATTTGCGCGCGAGATAGGCTTCCTCCGGCTTGATCACGAGGAAATGGAAGATCAGTCCGGCGATCGCGGTGGTGATGATGATCCAGACATTCGAGGTGGCGACGCCAAAGCCCGTCCCGAACAGCACCATCGCGAGATAGATCGGGTTGCGCGAGAATTTGTAGACGCCTTTCTGGAAGAGCTCGCTTGCCGGCGTCGCGGGCTTAAGTCCCTGCCCCTTTTCCGCGAAGACCGAGACCGCCGCGATGACGATGCCGAGCGAAACGATGATGAGGAGCCCGCCGAGACCTTCCGCAAACGCGCGCGGCAGCGGCAGCCTTCCGCCGACAAACAGGCGGATCGCATAGCCGGCGACCAGCGCCGCGAAAAGCACCGTCGGCGGGTGCAGCTTTACCGCCGGCTTGTCCGCGGCCTCGTCAGGCGCGTTCATCGGATCCGGAGCGAATTCATCGACCATGTCAGCCTCTCTCCCGCAGCAATCTTCCCTTTTGTCTCTGCCAGTCGCGCTGCTTTTCGGTGTCGCGCTTGTCCGGCGCTTTCTTGCCCAGCGCGAGACCGATTTCGAGTTTCGCGATACCGCGCGCGTTAAAATAGAGCTTCAATGGCGCGATCGTATAGCCCTTGCGCTCGACCGCCTGCGTCAGCTTCGCGATCTCGCGCGCGTTGAGGAGCAGCTTGCGCGGGCGCTTGGGCTCGTGGTTCTCGCGATTGCCGGCGGAATATTCCGGGATATTGGCGTTGATCAGCCAGATCGCGCCTTTTTCCGGCGTCGCATAGGCTTCCTTGATGGTCGCGCGGCCCTCGCGCAGGGCCTTGACCTCCGTGCCCGTCAGCATGATCCCGGCCTCGAGCGTGTCCTCGATATAATAGTCAAAGCGCGCGCGCTTGTTGTCGGCGATCAGCTTGTTGGCTCCATCCTTCTTGTCGGCCATCAGTCGATCAGCCCGGCGCCGCGCAACGCCGCGCGCACGCGCGCCTTTGTCGGCTCCGTCGGCGCGACCAGCGGCAGGCGAACCTCATCGTCCATCAGGCCCATCAGCGACATCGCGTATTTGACCGGCCCCGGCGACGTTTCCGCGAAGAGGACGTCATGCAGCGGCGCGAGACGGTCCTGCAACGCGAGCGCCGCCGGATAATCGCCCTTGAGCGTCGCCTTCTGCATCGCCGCGCAAAGCTCGGGCGCGACATTCGAGGTGACGCTGATGCAGCCCGTCCCGCCCATTGCGTTGAAGCCGACCGCGGTCATGTCCTCGCCCGAAAGCAGAATGAAGCCAGGTCCGCTGGCGAGGCGCTGCAGCGCGACGCGCGCCAGATCGCCGGTCGCGTCCTTGAGGCCGACGATGCGCGGCAATTTGGACAGCGTCGCGATCGTCTCGACGGAAAGATTGGCGACCGTCCGCCCCGGCACATTATAAAGAATGATCGGCAGGCCGGTCGCGTCATGCAGCGCAGTGAAATGCGCGACGAGCCCGGCTTGCGTCGGCTTGTTGTAATAGCCGGTGACGGTCAACAGCGCGTCGGCGCCCGCCTTTTCGGCATGGCGCGCGAGTTCGATCGCCTCGGCGGTCGAGTTCGAGCCGGCGCCGGCGAT
>JBGSNB010000171.1:0-8673 GCA_041739835.1 Parvularculaceae bacterium
CGCGGGCGAGGAACGCCGCCGCGACATCGCCGGTGCCGCCGGCGACGTCGAGCAGCGTTTCGCTCGGTTGCGGGTTGAGGCGGTCGATCAGAACGGTCTTCCAGACGCGATGCAAGCCGACCGACATCAGGTCGTTCATCAGGTCGTATTTCGGCGCGACGCTGTCGAAGACCTCGCGCACGAGGCCGGCTTTCTCAGCCTCGGGAACCTCGCGAAAGCCGAAAGACGCCTTGTCGGACCCGATCTCGCTCATGATGACCCGCATACCGGCTGCGCGCCCCGGCGAGAAGCGCCTTGACGCCGCAGGAATGGTCTGAGAGGGTCAACCCTCTGAATTCAGGCGCCTTTCAAGAACAGGCGCGGTTGGGCCGGCGGCATGGGACGCGTCGGGGCGGGTGCGCTGCGGATGGGTCGCCAAGATGCGGGGTCTGTCTGCCGGGCGGGCGAGGGGGGCGGGAAGGCAAGATGATCAAATCCGAACTCGTGCAGAAACTTGCAGACGAGCATCCAAATCTCTTTCATCGCGATATCGAGAAAATCGTGTCGATCGTTTTCGATGAGATCGCGACCGCGCTTGTGAAGGGCGACCGTGTCGAACTGCGCGGCTTTGGCGCGTTCTCCGTGAAACATCGTCCGGCAAGGGTCGGCCGCAATCCGCGCACTGGCGATCCGGTGCCCATCGAGGAAAAATTCTCGCCGTTTTTCAAGCCCGGCAAGGAATTGCGCGACCGGCTGAATGGCGGCGGCAAGGACTGATGTCATGAGCTGCGCGCCATTCGCGAACGAGGGAAACTGAGGTCGCATGAGGAAGATCCTGCGCTGGGTCGTCTTTGTTCCTTTTGGCGCAATCCTGATTCTGTTCCTGGTGGCGAACCGCCAGCCGGTGGCTTTGAGCCTTGATCCTTTTTCGACACAAGCGCCGGCCTTCGCGACGCCGTCCCTGCCATTGTGGCTGTGGCTTGCCTTTTCGCTTTTCAGCGGTTTTTTCCTCGGCGCCGCCGGCATGTGGATGTCCGGACGCGAGCTTCGCCTGCGCGCCAAGGCGGACCGGCTCGAACTGAAGGCGCTGAAACGCGCGTCGGCGTCCGAAAAAGTCGCAAAGCCGGCGTCGTCCGCTCCAGCGCCCCAATCTTCGCCCCCGGACCAATCCTCCTGAGAACACATTTATGGCAGACAGCCTCATCAAGATCTGCGGCGTCAAGACGGTCGATCAGGCGTTGGCGGCGGCGCGCGCGGGCGCCGACATCGTCGGTTTCGTCTTTGTCGCCAAAAGTCCGCGCGCGATTGCGCCTGACGCCGCGAACGACATTGTTACGGAAATCAAACAGCATGCGTTCGATGAAGCGTTCGCGGTTCCGAAATTCTGCGGCTTGTTCGTCGATGCGGGCGAGAAACAGCTCGGCGAAACGGCGCCCTTCCTCAGCCATTTCCAGTTTCACGGCCATGAAGATGCTGAACGCATCAATGAGATCCGCGCGGAGTTCGGGCTCGAGGTGATCAAGGCGATCGGCGTCGCGGATGCCGCCGATTTCAGCGCCGTCGATGCGCTCGCCGCCGCTGCCGACATGCTTGTTTTCGACTCAAGGCCGCCGAAAGGCGCCAGTCTTCCGGGCGGCAATGGCGCGGCGTTCGACTGGTCTCTCCTGAAGCACTACCAAAGCGAAACGCCATTCCTGCTCGCCGGCGGGCTCACGCCGAAATCCGTCGCCGGCGCGATCAAAGCGGCGAAAGGCCATACGGCGTTCGGCGGCGTCGACGTGTCCTCTGGCGTCGAGACGAAGCCGGGCGAAAAGGACCCTGCGCTCATCGAAGCCTTCATCAAGGCCGCGAAGGCCGCATTCTGATTTGACGGAGCAACCCATTGAAATGTCGCGCCATACTCGTTTCGATCGCCGCCGGTATGGCGATCGCCTGCGACACGCAGGCCCGCGAAGCGCCATCGCTTGACGACGCGCTCGAACAGCTGCGCGCTGGCGGCAATATTATCGTCCTGCGACATGCGACCTCGCCCGCCGACCAGAAAGCGGCGGTCGGTATGACCGCCGGATGCATCCTTGCGCCGGGGCGGGGTCTCAGCGCGCAGGGGTTTTTTGAAGCGCGATTCATCGGCGAATGGCTTTCCGAAAACGGCGTCCGGATCGACAGGGCCTACACCAGCGACATGTGCCGGTCCTATGACACGGCGCGCCTCGTCGCCGCCGGCGCCGGCCCGGTCATACCGCGCGCGGAAATGAAATCGGACGACCCGGCGGTCGCGGACGCATTCAAAAAACGGCTCGCCGCTGACCTTGCCGCCGCGCCGACCGCGAATATTCTTCTCGTCAATCATTCGAACATTGCGCCGCTCTACGGAGCCGGACCGCTGGAGGGCGAAGACGAAACGCCGTCCGGCCGCATTCATGTGGTGAAGAACGGCGAAACTATCCGGATCGACGTCAATCCCGCGGTCGCCGCTTCGCCAACGCTGCAGCATTAGCGATTTTCGTTGCGCCGCCGGCTATTGCGGTTAGGGAGTTTCCCTCATGACCGACGCCAGACCCAATTCCTATCGCACCGGACCGGACGCCGAGGGGCGGTTCGGAATTTACGGCGGGCGTTTTGTCGCCGAGACCCTGACCCCGCTCGTCCTCGATCTCGCCGACGAATATGAGCGGGCGAAGAGGGACCCGAAATTCCGCGCGGAGCTTGACTATTTTCTGACGCATTATGTCGGTCGACCCTCGCCGCTTTATTTCGCCGAGAGGCTGACCGCGCATGTGCGCGCCAGGGCAGGCGCCGACCGCGGCGCGAAAATCTATTTCAAGCGCGACGAACTCAACCACACCGGCGCCCACAAGATCAACAATTGCATGGGCCAGATCCTGCTGGCGCGCCGCATGGGCAAAACCCGCATCATCGCCGAGACGGGCGCCGGCCAGCACGGCGTCGCCACCGCAACTGTCTGCGCGCGCTTCGGCCTTCCTTGCGTCGTTTATATGGGCGCGACGGATGTCGAGCGGCAAAAGCCGAATGTCTTCCGGATGAAGCTGCTGGGGGCGGAAGTCATTCCGGTGACCTCGGGCCGCGCGACGCTCAAAGACGCGATGAACGAGGCGCTGCGCGATTGGGTCACGAATGTCGCTGACACCTACTATCTCATCGGCACCGCGGCCGGTCCGCATCCCTATCCGATGCTGGTCCGGGATTTTCAGTCGGTGATCGGAACCGAAGCGCGGGCGCAGATGATCGAAGCCGAGGGGCGCCTGCCCGATGTCGTCATGGCCTGCATCGGCGGCGGCTCCAACGCGATCGGCCTATTCCACCCCTTTCTCGACGACCGGGAGGTCGAGATCATCGGCGTCGAGGCGGCGGGCAAGGGCCTGGATACGCCGGACCACGCGGCCTCGCTGTCGGGCGGCCGGCCCGGCGTGCTGCATGGCAATCGCACCTATCTGCTGCAGGACGAAGACGGGCAAATCATCGAGGGCCATTCGATCTCCGCCGGCCTCGACTATCCGGGCATCGGCCCGGAACACGCTTATCTCCATGACATCGGGCGAGCCGTCTACCAGTCGGCAACCGATGCCGAAGCGCTTGAAATGTTTGGGCTTTGCTCAAAGCTCGAAGGCATCATTCCGGCGCTGGAGCCGGCGCACGCGCTGGCGCGCGCCATCGACAAGGCCGCGAGCCTTGGTCGCGACAAGATCGTTCTCGTCAATCTGTGCGGACGCGGGGACAAGGACATCTTTGCGGTCATGCCGCATTTCGGCGGCGCAACATGACATCTCTTCACGCCGCAACAAAAATGAGCGCGGCTGCTTGCGCCGCCGGTTCAATCCTCCTTAAACAATCAGCGCTGAAATAATCATCTGGCGGGACGCTCGGGGCGTCCGGCTGTGTCGAGCATCGTAGCCAGCGGGGCCCCTTTGTCTCAGTCTTTCTCCGTCGCAGCGGAAGCCGCGGCGACCGCCGTCAGGAAATTTTCCGCCGACGCCCGTCAGACGCGCATCGAGGCGCTTCGCCGCATCGTCGAGCACTGCAAGGCGTTTCAAGGCGCCGACCTGAAGCGCAGCCTGACGCAGGCTGCAATGTCGCTGTCGATCTATGTCGCGCTCATCGCCGGCATGATCGCCGCGGCGCGCAGCGGCGAATGGCTGCTTGCGCTTTTCGGCGCGCCGTTCGCGGGCGGCATGCTCGTCAAGCTGTTCACGATCCAGCATGATTGCGGCCACGGCAGCTATTTCAAGAATCGCCGCGCCAATGACGCGCTCGGCTTTGCGATCAGCCTACTGACGTTCACGCCTTACGGATTCTGGCGCGACGCGCATAATCGCCATCACGCGGGTTCCGGCGATCTCGACCGCCGCGGCGTCGGCGCCGTCGACACGCTGACGGTCGAGGAATATCGGGCGCTCCCGGCGGCGGAGCGGGTCATGTACCGCGTCTATCGCCATCCGGTCATCATGATCCTCATCGGCGCGCCGCTGTATTTCTTCGTGCTGCAGCGGTTGCCGCTGGCGGGTGCGATGCCGTTCGCAAAGACCTATCACGGCCTTCGCCTCTCGCAGATCTGGAAGAGCGTCGTCGCGCTGAATATTGCGCTGCTGATCGTTTATGGCGGGCTGATGCTGGCGTTCGGCGCCGGCGTCGTTCTGGCGGCGATCATGCCGGCTGTCACGATCGCCGCATGGGTCGGCACCTGGCTCTTCTTCGTCCAGCATCAATATGAGGACGCCTATTGGGCGCGAAAGCCCGAATGGACCTATGCGGAGGCGGCGATCTTCGGCTCGTCGCATTATCATCTGCCAAAGCCGCTGCGCTGGATGACCGGCAATATCGGCCTGCATCACATCCACCACCTCGCCAGCGGCATTCCGAATTACCGTCTTCCCGAATGCTACCGCGCCAGCAAGGACCTGCAGGCGCTGCCGAAGATGACCATCCTCGAAAGTTTCAATTGCGCGCGGCTTGCGCTGTGGGACGAGGCGCAGCGCAGAATGATCTCCTTCAGCGCCTTGAAAGCCGTCGCCTGAACGCTCATGTCGACAAGATCGCCCGGCAGCCGGCAGGCGAATTGTCATCAATTTAATATTGACAAAAAGTCTGCCAATTTGACAGGCTTGTTGTCATGTACGATCTTGAACCTTCCCCCGAGCGGGACGTCCTTGCCGCCGTCAACGAGGTGCCTCGCGCTTTTTTCCGGCTGGCGGCCATGGCCCAGAACATTTTCACCGATCTCGGCGTCAGCCCGGGCGAGCGCGGGGTGCTGCGCGAACTCTTCGTCGATGGGCAGGATACCGCGCCGTCGCTGGCGCAGCGAAAACCGGTCAGCCGCCAGGCCATGCAGGCGATTCTCGATGGCCTCGTCGCCAAGGGGCTCGTCAGGATCGACGACAATCCCCGCCACAAGAGATCGAAACTCTACCGCCTTGCGCCGCAGGGCATTGATCTTTGCGTCGAGCTGCAAAAGCGCGAGATCGCCGCGATCCGCGAATTGATGGATGAGGCGCCGGAAGCGGATTTCGCCGCAGCCGCCGCGGCGCTGCAGACATTGAATCGCCTGCTGGCGCGCAAACTCAGGATCGACTGAGCGGGCCGCGAGACCGCCGCCGCAATTGCGCCGCAACAAGACCCTGAAAGCGCCGCCCTGCACAGCGACGGCGCGCCGACGCGCGAAGCGTTCAATCTGATGTCGGTCAATGGGGCCGGATGACATGGAGACTGAACGTGAAAAAGCTGATCGCAATGCTTGTCGGGACCGGA
This sequence comes from Parvularculaceae bacterium, assembly GCA_041739835.1. Taxonomy (GTDB): domain Bacteria; phylum Pseudomonadota; class Alphaproteobacteria; order Caulobacterales; family Parvularculaceae; genus Amphiplicatus. The sequence goes on from JBGSNB010000171.1 coordinate 5,743, forward strand.
TTGGTTCTGAGCGCATCGCCGGCCTTCGCCGGCGAATGGCGGCTTGACGCGCGCCGCTGCGCGGATATTCGCGAAGACTGGCGCGATGCGCGCGAAAACCGTCGCGACGAGAGGATCGATTATGGCCGTCGCGACTGGGTCGAAGACCGCTATGATCGCCGCGAGGACCGGCGCGACCGTGTGGTGACGGTTTGCCCGCGCAGCGCCTTTTACTTTGTCGACGGCTGACGCGACGAGCATCGCGGTCGCCATCATTATTGCGACAATTACAGATAGCCGCGGCTGGACCTGTCCTATGACCGTCACTTCCGCATGAAATACGCCTATCATCAGGGCCGCAAAATCTATGTTCGCGGATAGGCGCCAGCGCGTCGGGCGCGAACGTCTGATTGCGCCCGACAGTCGCGCGGCGCTTGCAAATGCGGGCGGGCGATGTAGGGAAGGCCCCTCTTGTTCTGTCGAGGGTGCTTGTCCCGCATCGACCAAACCTTTGACGCGCTGAAGACGCAGGGTCGCGCCGCCTTCATTCCATTCGTGATGGGCGGCGACCCCAATTTTGCCGCGTCGCTGAAATTGCTAAAGGCGCTGCCCGCGGCGGGCGCCGACCTCATCGAAATCGGCGTCGCGTTCACCGATCCGATGGCGGACGGACCGGCGATCCAGGCCGCAGGGCTGCGCGCCCTCGCCGGCGGACAGACCTTGCGGAAAACGCTCGATCTCGTGGCGTCGTTCCGGGAAGGCGATCTGAAAACGCCGATCGTGCTCATGGGTTACTACAATCCCTTTTACGCCTATGGGGTCGAACGCTTCTTGAAGGATGCTATCGCCGCCGGCGTCGACGGCCTTATCGTCGTCGATCTGCCGCCGGAGGAGGACGCCGAGCTTTGCCTGCCGGCAAGAGCCGCCGGCATCGATTTCATCCGGCTGGCGACGCCGACTACGGATGCGCGGCGCCTGCCGGTCGTGCTCAAGAACACCTCAGGTTTCCTTTATTATGTGTCGGTTGCGGGTGTCACCGGCGGCAAGGCCGGGGCAGAACGCGACATCGCCGCCGCCGTCGCCGCGATCCGAACGGCGTCGCCCTTACCGGTGGCGGTCGGTTTCGGTATCAAAACGGCGGAGGCGGCAGCTCGCACCGCCACTTTTGCGGCCGCCGTTGTCGTTGGGTCGGCGATTGTTGACCGATTGGCCGCGCATCTTAACCATGGGTCCCTTGAGGAAAGCGTCGGCGAGGCCGATATTGCCGTTACTGCCGCACTGGACCTTGCCCGCGACCTCGCGGCGGCGGTCCGGAAATCTCGCCGGTAAGACGTCTTGCCGGCAAGAATGGCCCGCCCGGGGTCTGGCGCGGCTGGAGGATAATGGATGAGCTGGCTGTCGAATATCACGCCGCCCGGGATCAAGAACCTCTTCAAGCGCGCCGATGACGGCGCCGACCCTTTGTGGATCAAATGCGGCGGCTGCGGCGAAATGCTGTTCGGCAAGGACCTCGAGGCCGCTCTCAATGTCTGCAAGGCCTGCGGGCACCATATGCGCCTCTCGGCGGACGCGCGCCTGAAATCGGTGTTTGACGAGGAGCGCTTCAATCCGGTGGCGATCCCTGAGCCGCCCGCCGACCCGCTCGGCTTCAAGGATGAAAAGAAGTACACGGATCGTCTGCGCGACGCGCGGCGCAAGACAGGCCATGTCGACGCCATGCTGGTCGCCGTCGGCAAGATCGAAGGCGAAACGGCGGTCGCCGCCGTGCAGGATTTCGACTTCATGGGCGGGTCGATGGGCATGGCGCTCGGCGAGGCGCTTATCCGTGCGGCGGAGACCGCCGTCGGCGCAAAGGCGCCGCTGATCGTCTTTACCGCTTCCGGCGGCGCGCGCATGCAGGAAGGCATCTTGTCGCTGATGCAGATGCCGCGGACGACGATCGCCGTGCAGATGATGCGCGAAGCCGGGCTTCCCTATATCGTCGTGCTGACGCATCCGACGACGGGCGGGGTCACCGCGTCCTACGCGATGCTTGGCGACGCGCATCTCGCCGAACCCGGCGCCCTCATCGGATTCGCCGGACCGCGCGTCATAGAACAGACGATCCGCGAGAAACTGCCCGAAGGCTTCCAGAGGTCGGAATTCCTGAGGGACAAGGGCATGGTCGATCTCGTTGTTGCGCGCGGCGATCTCAAATCGACGCTGGCGGCGCTCATCCGTGTGCTGATGAAAAAGACCGCGCGGGGCCGCCGCTCGAACGGCTTTCCGACGCTCGTCGATCAGGCCGCCGAATAGCGCGGGGGATCAGGTCTCGTGAATGCTGTCGAAGCGGCCTTGGAGCGGGTGGCGCTGCGCCGCCCGGCGCTGATTGATCTCGGGCTCGCAAGAGTCGAGCGGACGCTCGACCGGCTCGGCGCGCCGCACCGGCGCCTGCCGCCGACCTTCCATGTCGCCGGCACCAACGGCAAGGGATCGACCGTCGCCTATCTCGGCGCTATCCTCGCCGCATCGGGCGCGCGGGTGCACAGTTTCATCTCGCCGCATCTTGTGCGTTACAATGAGCGCATCGTTCTTGCCGGGAACGAAATTTCCGATGACGCCTTCATCGACGCGATCACGCGCGTCGATGCGGCGGCGGGGGCGGACGATCTCACCTTCTTCGAGACGCTCGCCTGCGCCGGATTTCTCGCCTTCGCGGGGACGCCGGCGGATTTCCTGGTGCTGGAGGTCGGCCTTGGCGGGCGCCTTGATGCGACGAATGTGCTGGAAAAGCCGCTGGCGTCGGTGATCACGCCGATCGCGCTCGATCACCAGAATTTTCTCGGCGACACGCTGGCGCAGATCGCCAGCGAAAAGGCCGGCATCTTCCGCGCCGGCGCGCCGGCGGTGATCGGTCCGCAGACGGCTGAGGCGATGGCGGTCCTTGAATCGCACGCGCTCGCCGAGCGCGCC
>JBGSNB010000129.1:0-3565 GCA_041739835.1 Parvularculaceae bacterium
GCGCCCGCATTTCGGCGCATCGCCCGGCGGCGTGAAGCGGCTCGCGCTCGAAAAGACGGATGCGACCCAGCAATCGGCCGGCGGCGTCTTCATGAGCGCCAGAGACGCCCTGATCTGGCTCGAACTCATGATCCGCGACGGCAAGGTCGGGGAGGCGCAGGCGGCGCCCGCCTCCGCCGTCGCTGCGGTGAAGCGTCCGCAGGCGCAAGTCGGCGGATCTTTCGGGGACTATTCGCGCGACGAATACGCAAGCGGCTGGTATGTCGGCCGGTATCGCGACGAAGCCATGATCCACAGTTTTGGCTCCTTCGCCGGAAGCCGCTCGCATGTGTCGTTCCTGCCAGATCGCAAGACGGGCGTCGCGGTGTTTTCGAATGACGGGTCCGTCGGCGCCCAGTATGTCGATCTGCTGGCGAACTTCATTTACGACATGCTTGCCGGCCGCGCGGAGGCGCTCTCAGAATACGAAGCCGGCGTCGGCGAACTTTCGGCAATGCGCGACCAGATGATAGCGGCGATCGACGCGGACCAGAAAAAGCGCGCCGCTCGCAAGTGGATGCTGTCAGCGCCGATGCAGGCCTATGCCGGCGTCTATGAGAACGCGAATTTCGGCGAGATCGAAATCGAGGTTGCCGGGAATTCCTTGCGGGTCGGGTTCGGCGTTCCGCAAGCCATCGCCGAGCCGTTCAACCAGCCGGACGCCATTCGGGTCGAATTTGAACCGATGCGCGGAGAAGTGATCGGCTTTCGCGTCGATCCGGCGGGCGCCGTGGTCGGACTATCCTATGCGGGCGAGCGCTTCTTGAAACGCTGACAATCGCGCCGGGTGGAAAGATGGCGGGCGCCGGGTCCCCGGGATGGGTTTCCGCCGCGTGCCGCGCCACGCTCGCGCAGTCAAGGACTTGATTTTCGAGAAATTTTCATAAAAGTCGGGCTCGGCCGTCGCGGTCGGGCCTTTACCTGTGCGGGACGGCGCCGCGCGTCGCATATTGGCGGTCATCTGGGCAGGGCGGCGCGGGCGCGCCGGACGGGAGCAACGGGTCAATGCTGCGGGCGGTCGTTCTTGCCATGGCGCTGGCGGGGCTGTGGCTTTTGCTGTCGGGCTATTTCGACAATCCGCTGCTGCTCGGCTTTGGCGCCGCGTCGGTCGCCTTGTGCGTTTATCTTGCGCAGCGCGCGCGCGTTCTCGATTTCGAAGGCGTGCCGACCGGCCTGATGCCGCGCGTCTTCGGCTATTGGTTCTGGCTCTTCGTCGAGATCGGAAAGGCGAATTTCATCGTTGCGCGCGAGGCGCTGGCGATCGAACCGAGACTGTCGCCGAAGTTGATGAAGGTGGTGTCGCCGACCAGGACCAATGCGGGCCTTGCGACGTTCGCCAATTCGATCACCTTGACGCCCGGCACTGTCACCGTCGATCTGGAGCCGGGATACATGGTCGTTCACGCATTGACCGAGGCGCTGGCGGATGAAGCCGGCATCGAGGCGATGGGCCGGCGCGTCGCGGCGCTGGAGAATGGCGGCGCCGCATGATGTTCGCGGTCGCCATCGCGGCGGTGGTCGTCGCCATGCTGCTCGCGCTCGTGCGCGCCTTCGCCGGACCGACGCTTTATGACCGCGTCCTCGCCGGCAATTCCTTCGGCACCAAGACGGTCATCCTGATCGGCCTCATGGGTTATCTGATGGGCCGCCCTGATTTTCTCGATATCGCCGTTCTCTACGCGCTGCTCAATTTCGCCGCGACGATCGCCATCCTCAAATTCTTCCGCTACCGGACCTTGTCGGCGCCGCTTGAGGGGGCGGGCGAACGGTCGCCGGCGTTCAGGGAGCGGGATCTCAAATGATGTCGTTCGACTTCCTTCGCGAGGCGCTTTCGTGGCTGCTGTTCCTGCTCGGAAGCGCCGGCGTCGTCGTCGGCGCGATCGGCATCGTCCGCTTCCCGGATTTCTACACGCGGCTCCATGCCGCCGGCATCACCGACACCGCCGGCGCCGAATTGATTCTGCTCGCGATGATCTTGCAGGCGCCGAACTGGCTCGTCGTCGCCAAGCTGGTGTTCATCGGTTTCTTCCTGTTCATGACCAGTCCGGTCTCGACACATGCAATCGCGCATGCGGCGTGGGTCGTCGGCTTGAGGCCGATGCTCGGCGCCGATCTGAAACGCGAGGGAGACGAGTGATGGACGGCGCGGAAATGGCGATCGCATCGAACCGCCTGTTGGATCTGTCCTTGCTGACGATGCTCGTCCTCGTCGCCTTCGTCATGCTGCGGTCGCGCCATTTGTTCGCGATCGTCATGCTGTCGGGCATCTACAGCCTGTTGTCGGCGGCGTTCTTCGTGTCGCTCGACGCCGTCGATGTCGCCTTCACCGAGGCGGCGGTCGGCGCCGGCGTTTCGACCGTCTTGATGCTCGGCGCCATGCTGCTGACGGTCCGCCGCGAAAAGTCCATCCGCTCCAGCCGTTCGCGCATCGGCATCATCGTCGTCGCGCTGGTCGGCTCCGCGCTGATTTATGCGACGATCGACATGCCGCCCTTCGGCAGCGCCGACGCGCCCGCCAACGCCTATATCGGCGAGGTCTATGTCGACCGGACCGCGAAGGAGATCGCGGTGCCGAATATCGTCACCGCCGTGCTCGCCAGCTATCGCGGCTTCGACACGCTCGGCGAGACCATGGTGATCTTCACCGCGGGTCTTGGCGTCATGCTGCTGCTCGGCGCCGGCAGCGCGCGCGGCGGCAAGGCGGTCAAAGACAAGGATGACCGCGCATGAGCATCGAACATCTCATCTTGCGCGTCGTCATCAAGATCATGTTCGCGCCGATCCTTCTTTTCGCGCTCTATGTGCAATTCCATGGCGATTACGGTCCCGGCGGCGGGTTCCAGGCGGGCGTCATCTTCGCCGTCGCCTTCATCCTGCACGCGCTGATCATGGGCCTTGACGAGACGAAGCGCGTGCTGCCGGTCGGCGCGCTGAAAATCCTGATGGTCGTCGGCTTTCTTTTCTATGCGGGTACCGGCGCGGCGACGATGCTGCTCGGCGGCAATCTGCTCGGCTATGATGCGCTCGATCCCGCGTCGACGCACCATGCCGGCCAGCATTACGGCATCCTGCTGGTCGAGTTCGGCGTCGGCATGGCGGTCTCCTCGACCATGCTGATGATCTTCTACCAGTTCGCCGGGCGCGAGCCCGAAATCCGCGACGAGGACTGGTGACCGCGATGGATTTCGTGACCTTCGCCCTTGAGCGCTACAATTACTGGATCTTCATCACGCTGATGATGATGGGGCTCTACATCGTCATCGCGCGCGGCAATCTCATCAAGAAGATGATCGGGCTCAATCTCTTCCAGACCTCGGTCTTCATCTATTACATCTCGATCGGAAAGATCTTCGGCGGCACTGCGCCGATCTATGTCGCCGGCGACATGGAGCGGCGCGCGCATGACGCCCATGGGGCCGCGGCGCTGCCGGGCAAGAGCGAATTGGGCGCCGGCGCGCTTTACGCCGACGAAACCCTGCATGAGGATTTCGGCCTCGCCGGCAATGATCTCGCCTCGCTCACCGGC
>JBGSNB010000185.1:0-1516 GCA_041739835.1 Parvularculaceae bacterium
GCCGCCGCCGCTTCCGCCGCGTCCGCTTCCTTGCGGACACTGCCGAAAACGCGCCAGCCGGCGACCGTCAGCGATTTCGCGATCGCGCGCCCGATGCCGGTCGAGACGCCGGTGACGACGGCGGTTTTCTGCGTTTGGCTCATCCCTTATTCCCTATGTTTTGACCCAGCCGAGGGCCTCGTCCTTCAAATAGTCGCCGGTCGGCGCAAATGCGCGCGGATCGTCGAAAACGCCGATCAGGAAATGACGCTCGCCCGGCCATTTGTCGCTTTCATACGAGAGCGGCGTGCCGCAGGATTTGCAGAAGCCGCGCTTGACGCCCGCCGAACTTGCGTAAGAGGCGGGCGCCTCGGCGATCCACGTCGCGGCGCCGGCGTCAAATCCGACCCAGGTCGAAAAGGCGCCGCCGGTCGTCCGCCGGCAGCTGTCGCAATGACATCTTGAAACAAATTTCGGCGCTCCCGTCACGCGAAAGCGTACTTTGCGGCAATGGCAGCCGCCCTCAAAGGCGCTCACAGGCCCATCGCCTTTGCCTGCTCGGCGTTCTTTCTGACCATTGATTGATGCGCGGGCCTTGCGGTGATGCGATCGACATAATCCTTGATGCGGCCTTCCTTGGGAATGGCGCCGAACATCGTGGCGAAGAACAAGGCCGAGCCCATCACGACATCCGCGGCGGAGAATGTCTCGCCGAGGATCCACGGCCCATTCGATAGCGCTTGATTGATGGACGCCATGACGCGTTCATAATCGCCATGGCCCGCAGCCTTCGTATCCTCTCGCGAAACCTTGCCGAGACGATCGAGCATCATCGGTTCGATGCAGGAGGGGGCGAAAAACATCCAGCGATAATAGACGCCGCGCATCGGATCGCTGGTCGCGGGTGCAATTCCTTTCTCCGGGAAGGCGTCGGCGAGATAGGCGCAAATCGCGGCGGCTTCCGTGACCGTCGCGCCCCTGTGCTGAAGCGCCGGCAATTTGCCCATTGGGTTGATCTTCAGGAATTGCGGCGTGCGGCCTTCGCCCTTGCGCAAATTGAGCAGTCGCAAATCGCAGACGCCGCCGAGTTCCTCGTCCATCCACAGCGTCGTGCCGCCGCGCGTCTGCGGCATGTGATAGAGGGTCGGCCTTTCCGTCATGTTATCTCTCTCGTCAGGTTATATCGCCGCGCGTCGCTTCATAAAGGCTGATCGCGGATGCATTCGACACGTTGAGGCTGTCCATCACCGGGTCGATCGGAATTCGGTAGAGCCTGTCGCAGGTCGCGGCGACGAGCTGGCGCAATCCAGCGCCCTCGGCGCCGAGCACGATGGCGATCGGCAGGTCATTCGGCAGCGCGGTGATCGGCGCGCCGCTGTCGCCGGCAAGTCCGGCGCAATGATAGCCAAGCTCCTTCAGGGCCTCGAGCGCGCGCGAGATATTGACTGCTTTGACGACAGGCAAGGTCTCGACGGCGCCCGCGGCGGCTTTGGCAAGGACGCCGGACAAGGGCGGGGTCCGCCGCTCCTGCACGATC
>JBGSNB010000197.1:0-6158 GCA_041739835.1 Parvularculaceae bacterium
GGCGAGCTGGATGACGAAGGGTCGGACCGACGGGTCGCCCTCGGCGCGGCGAATGACGTCTGGCCGCGCTTTCGCCAGTTCCGCGCTGGCGACCATTTCCGAGACGACGAGACCGGCCCCGCCAGCAAACGCCGCGCGTCGGAAAGGCAGGTCAGAAACGCCGGACATCGGCGCGATCGCGACATTATTGGGGAGAACAATGGGGCCGATCCGGATCATGGGGCTTTCGCTAGCCGCTGTTCCGCGTCATGAAAAGCCCGCCTATGACAAGAAATCACGCCGTCATCGCCATCATCGTCGCCGCCGGCCGCGGCAGCCGGGCGGGCTCGGGCGGTCCGAAGCAATATCGCCCTCTCGCCGGGGAGGCGGTGCTCGCACGGACCGCGCGCGCATTTCTCGATCATCCGGGCGTCGATGCGGTCCGCGTCATCATTCACGCCGATGACCGCGGGATATATGACGAGGCCATGGGCGAGCTTGCGGCGCGACCGAAATTGCTCGCCCCTGTTCCGGGCGGCAAGGAGCGGCAGGATTCCGTCCGGCTCGGCCTCGAAAGCCTGCACGAAATCGCGCCGTCGCTCGTGCTCATTCACGATGCGGCGCGCCCCTTTATCGACGCGGCGACGATCTCGCGGGTCATCGCCGGCGCTGCCGCGACTGGTGGCGCCATCGCCGCTCTGCCGGTTTTCGATACGCTCAAAAAATCCGGCGGCGGCGACCATCCCTGTATCGGCGGCACGATCTCGCGAGAGGGGCTCTGGCGGGCGCAGACGCCGCAGGGATTCGATTATCACGCAATCCTCGCCGCGCACCGAGCCGCAGCCGGCGACACTATGACCGACGACGCCGCCGTCGCCGAACGCGCCGGCATGATCGTGCGGCTTGTCCCCGGCTCCCCCGACAACATGAAAATCACGCAGGCGGAGGATTTCGGCATGGCCGAGATCCTGCTCGGCAGGAAGGCGCAGATGGCGGAATATCGGTCCGGACACGGATTTGACGTTCATGAATTCGAGGACGGCGACGCCGTCATCCTGTGCGGCGTCAAAGTCCCGCATGGCAGGAAGCTGAAGGGCCACTCCGACGCCGACGCGGGCATGCACGCGCTGACCGACGCGCTGCTGGGCGCCATCGGCGAAGGCGATATCGGCGATCATTTCCCGCCCTCCGACGCGAAATGGAAAGGCGCGCCATCGCGGATTTTCCTCGAAAAGGCGCGAGACCTCGTCGCCGCAAAGGATGGCGCGATCACCCATTGCGATGTCACCTTGATCTGCGAGGCGCCGAAAATCGGGCCGCACCGCGCCGCCATGCGCGCGGCGCTCGCCGAAATCTTGCGGATCGGCGTCGATCGCGTCTCCGTCAAAGCGACGACGACGGAGCAATTAGGATTTACCGGCCGCCGCGAAGGCATCGCCGCGCTTGCGACCGCGACCGTCCGCCTGCCGTCCCCCGATTAAGCGCATGAAGGAGATCATCCGCGCAAATGACCCGGCGCTGCTGTCCTATGTCGAGGCCCTGTTGACGCAGGCCCGGATCGGCTATTTCGTCGCCGACGCGCATATCAGCGTCATAGAGGGAACGATCAGCGCCTTTCAGCGACGCGTGCTTGTCGCCGAGGCGGATGAGGACGCGGCGCGACGGCTCTTGACCGACGCCGACCTTGGTCTGGAACTAAAAGCGAAGAAATGACCCAGCCGCACCGCATCTGGTCGCTTGCCCAGCAGATCGTCGACAAGGCGGGCGCCGAGGGGCTGATGCTGGCGACAGCGGAATCCTGCACTGGCGGCATGATTGCGGCGGCGATCACGGATGTTCCGGGCTCGTCCGCAGTGCTCGATCGGGGCTTCGTCACCTATTCGAATGACGCGAAATCGGAAATGCTCGGCGTGCCGCCGGCGACGATTGCGCGCTACGGCGCCGTCAGCCGGATGGTCGCGCGCGCCATGGCGGAAGGCGCGCTAAATCGGTCAGGCGCGGATATCGCCGTTTCGGTCACCGGCATCGCCGGCCCTTCCGGCGGCACCCTGCAAAAGCCTGTCGGACTTGTCTGGTTTGCGCTCGCCGCACGAGGCGCGCCGACAAGAACGGAACGCCGCGTCTTTGCCTCGGGCGACCGGACTTTCGTGCGCCTGCGGGCGACGGAGATGGCGCTGACGATGGCGCTAAGAGCGATTTGATCCGCGCAAAATGAAAGCGGCGCCGTCAGGCGCCGCTTTTGGTCCCGTTCACGTCAGGCGGTGTCTATTCGTCGCCGTCGTCCGTCATCACCGGGCCGGAATCGAGACCCTTGGCGGCTTCATCGCGATCGACGAACTCGATCACCGCCATCGGCGCGTTGTCGCCGCGCCGGAAACCGGCTTTCATGATGCGGATGTAACCGCCATTGCGCTCCGAATACCGCGGGCCGATGGTGTCGAACAGCTTCTTGGCTTGCGTCTCGTCGCGAAGGCGCGATGTCGCCAGACGGCGCAGATGCAACGACCGCTTCGGGTCTTTCTTCGCGTTCTTCGCCATCGTCACATATTTTTCGACGATCGGCCGCAGTTCCTTGGCCTTGGGCAAAGTCGTCGTGATCTGCTCGTGCTTGATCAGCGCCGCCGCCATGTTGGCGAACATCGCCTTGCGATGCTCATGAGTGCGGTTCAGTTTCCTAAGCGCAAAACCGTGGCGCATTTTTCACTCTCCGTTCGGCCGGGGCGCTTCCAGCGACCGGCCTCGATTTCTACTGTTCGTATTTCTTGGCGAGGTCTTCGATATTCTCCGGCGGCCAGTCCGGCACGTCCATGCCGAGATGCAGGCCAAGGCTCGCGAGCACTTCCTTGATTTCGTTCAGCGACTTGCGGCCGAAATTCGGCGTGCGGAGCATTTCCGCTTCCGTCTTCTGGATGAGGTCGCCGATATAGACGATGTTGTCGTTCTTCAGGCAGTTCGCCGAACGGACCGACAATTCGAGTTCGTCGACCTTTTTCAGCAGCGCCGGGTTGAACGGAAGCTCCTCGCGGATGCCGCCGCCGAGATCCTTCTTCGGCTCGTCGAAATTCACGAAAATCTGCAGCTGGTCCTGCAGGATGCGCGCCGCATAGGCGACCGCGTCATCCGGCGACAGCGAGCCGTCGGTTTCCACGTCGAGGATAAGGCGGTCGTAATCGAGCACCTGGCCCTCACGGGTGTTCTCGACGCGGTAGGCGACGCGGCGGACCGGGGAATAAAGGCTGTCAACCGGGATGAGGCCGATCGGCGCGTCTTCCGGTCGGTTGCGGTCGGCGGGGACATAGCCTTTGCCGGACTGCACCGTCAGCTCCATGCGCAGGCTTGCGCCTTCGTCGAGATGGCAGATGACCTGGTGCCGGTCGAGAATATCGACCGCCGAATTCGGCTCGATGTCACCGGCCGTCACCGGGCCCGGCGTCGATTTCTTCAGGACCAGGCGCTTGGGGCCATCCGCATGCGTGCGCAGCGCAAGCTGCTTCACGTTCAAGACGATATCGGTGACGTCCTCGCGCACGCCCGGGATCGACGAGAATTCATGAACGACGCCGTCGATCTGGATCGAGGTGACAGCGGCGCCTTGCAGCGACGACATCAAGATGCGGCGCAGCGAGTTGCCAAGCGTCAACCCGAAGCCGCGCTCCAGCGGCTGCGCGATCATCGTCGCGCGGCGCGCGGCGTCGACGCCGGCGGTGACTTCAAGTTTGCTCGGGCGGATCAGTTCCTGCCAGTTCTTCTCAACGACCATTCGTAATGCTCCAGCTCGCGACGGCGCGGCGATGTTGACGATGGCCGCGCGAGGCGCGCGGCCGATGAAAATTCAATCAGACCCGGCGGCGTTTGCGCGGGCGGCAGCCATTATGCGGGATCGGCGTCACGTCGCGGATCATGTTGACGGTGAGGCCGACCGACTGCAGCGCGCGCAACGCGCTCTCGCGGCCCGAGCCCGGTCCCATCACGTCGACATTGACGGTCTTGAGGCCATGTTCCATCGCCTTTTTCGCGGCGTCTTCCGCGGCGAGCTGTGCGGCATAGGGCGTCGACTTGCGCGAGCCCTTGAACCCCATCGTGCCGGCGGACGACCAGGAAACGGTGTTGCCCTGGTCGTCGGCGATCGTGATCATCGTGTTGTTGAAGGACGCGTTCACATGCACGACGCCGGTCGTGATGTTCTTGCGTTCGCGACGGCGGACGCGCGTTGCGCCGGCTTTGTCCGCTGCGGGAGCTTTCGCCATTGAAATCGTTCCTCTTTACTTCTTCGCAGTCGCTTGCTTTTTGCCGGCGATCGGCTTCGACGGTCCCTTGCGGGTGCGCGCATTGGTGTGAGTGCGCTGGCCGCGGACCGGCAGGCCGCGACGGTGGCGAAGGCCGCGATAGCAGCCCTGGTCCATCAGGCGCTTAATGTTGATCGCAACTTCTCGGCGCAGATCGCCCTCAACCGTGTAGTCGGCGTCGATCGCTTCGCGAATTTGCAGAATCTCGGCGTCGGAAAGCTCGTTGACGCGGCGCTCGGCCGGGATGCCGACCTTGTCGCAAATCTCCTTCGACTTCGACGGACCAATGCCGTGGATATAGCGAAGGGCGATGACGACGCGCTTGTTCGTCGGGATGTTGACGCCTGCAATACGAGCCACGGCTCCACCTCTTTTCTTTCAATCCGCCCAAGGGCTTTTGACCGCCCGGACCGCCCATGAGGCGACCCGAAACCTACAAAACAAGGCCCGAACGCCCTTCCCGGTTGTCCCGGCAAGGCCTTTCGAGCCGAACGCCTGTCTGGCGGAGGCGCGTAGATATAGCCGCGCCGACCCCGCCGTCAACTCCATTCCCGCGCACTTTCGGCCCTAATCCGCGGCAAATTCGTCAAGAATGGCGTCGATCGCCGCTGCGACCGCCGCCACCGTCCCCATTCCGTCGACTTTCCGCAGTTTTCCCTGTTTCGAGTAATAGGGGATCAGCGGCGCGGTCTGTTCCCGGTAGACCGCCTGGCGCTTGCGGAAGGTCTCTTCATTATCGTCAGGCCGCACCGGCTTACCGGCCGCCTTTGCGTCCGCGACCCGGCGTTGCAGCCGGTTCACCAGCTCTTCATCGTCGACCACGAGTTCGATGACGACATCGAGCGCGCGCTTCTGCTTTTGCAGGACCCGGTCGATCATCTTGGCCTGTCCGACGGTCCTGACCGCGCCATCGAGAATGAAGCCCCCGTCGCAATCCGGCTTCCTGATGCGGGCAGTGATGATCTTTTCGATGACCTCGTCGGAGACGAGATCGCCTCGATCCATGATTCCTTTGACCGTCTTGCCGAGCGCGGAACCGGACGAGATTTCAGCTCGCAGCATGTCGCCGGTCGAAAGCTGCGGGATGCCGCGCGCATGGACGATGCGTTCGGCCTGCGTTCCCTTGCCGGCGCCCGGCGGCCCCAGGAGGATCAAGATCATTTCTTGCCGCCCCGGAGCTTCGACTTCTTGATCAGGCTTTCATATTGCTGGGCGAGAAGGTGCCCCTGAATCTGCCCGACCGTGTCGAGCGTCACGGAGACGACGATCAGCAGCGACGTGCCGCCAAGATAGACCGGAATGCTCGGATATCCCGCGCGCAGGAATTCCGGCATCAGGCAAACGAAGGTCAGATAGAGCCCGCCGATCACGGTAAGGCGCGTCAGGATGTGATCGAGGTGTTCCGCTGTGCGGGCGCCGGGGCGATAGCCTTGAATAAAGCCGCCGTATTTTTTCAGATTGTCGGCGACATCCTGCGTGTTGAAGACGACCGAGGTGTAAACGAAAGTGAAGGCGAGAATGCCAATTCCGTAGAGCGCGATATAAAGCGGCTTGCCGGGCGCAAACATGATCTGAAGATTTTGCAGCCATTCAGGCGAATCCGTGCCGATAGCGCCGGCGGCAGTCGCCGGCAGCAACAATAGAGACGAGGCGAAAATCGGCGGAATGACGCCGGCGGTGTTGAGCTTCAGGGGAAGGTGCGATTTCTCGCCCTGCGTCATGCGCATACCGACCTGGCGGCGCGGATATTGGACGACGATCCGGCGCTGCGAGCGTTCCATGAACACGACAAAGGTGATCAGCGCGAACGACATCACGATGACAAGAATGACAACGCCGGCCGGTAGCGATTGCGCGCCCGCCGTGCCGCGGCCGAGCGCGAGAAGGCCCGCC
>JBGSNB010000268.1:0-1879 GCA_041739835.1 Parvularculaceae bacterium
GGCGCGCGCGCCGTCCGCAAGTCGCTCGGACCAGGCGGCGGCGATGCTGATCGCGGTGGCGGAATGTGCGCCGCGCTTCATCTGGAATTGTGCGCCGAGCTCAGCGTCGCCGACGCCGGTCCGGTTGAACTGACCTAAACCTGAATCCGAAATGCTGGTTCCATAGGCGACTTTGCCCGAGAGCATCCATCGCTGCGCCAGGCCGAACTCCGCATAGGTGTCCGAGCCGATCCGGCGATAGCGGCTGGCCGATGTCGAGGATTGGTAATAGTCGAAGCGACTGGCGACGAAGATATCGCCGCCGGTGCGGTTCCAGGGCGATGCGGCCGCCTCGCTCGCTGTCAACGGAATCAATAAAGCCGCTAGCCGGCAAGAGAGCCACTTCCCCACTTCTTCCCCCGCCCGCGATTTGTGCGCTTTGCGACTTCCGGTTGCAGGAGATTAGGGTTGGCGTCACTTAGCGCCACCAACCAATGGTTGCTCATTCCCGGCGATGCCAGTCGCTTCTTGAGCGGCGACAGTTCGACTTCATTCCGGCGATTTGCGGCGCTCGGCTTCCTCGAGTTCCCTTCTGAGTTTCTCGATATCCTTCTGATCAACCAGCGGATCGTCACGGCGCGTCCAGCCAGGTTCAGCGTCCGCGCCGCCAAGATCGGGGCGCGTCCCTGCCGCGGGGTCACTCGCGCCGGCATGGGCGCCGATGACATCGCTTTGGCTTTTGCGCGCGTCTTCGAGATCCTCGAAGCGGCGACGCCGTTCGAGTTGGCGTGCGATTTCAGGCCCGAATGTCGTCTCGTCATTCGAAAAATCACCGTGCTTGCGCTGGGCCTTCAGCACGGCGGCGGCTTTCGAGAAGTCCTCGCCCGACGATCCCGGCCGCCAGCCGGACCGGATTTCCGGGCGACCCGCGCATTCGGCGACTTTCTCCTTGTCCTTGAATTCGTCCGGACAGAAAATTGCGACGACACCGGATGTTCCGGGTACGGCGGACGCTTCGCCTGTCGGCAGATCGACGGATGGGAGTGCGAGGCGGCGGCCGTTGAACACCGGTTCCTCATCGAACTGATCGTCACCTGCGACCGATGGGTCCGGCGCCGGCCGAACCGAAGCGATCGACGGACGCTCGGTGGTCTCCTGCTCGCCTGCGGCGACGTCTCCGGCGCCGGCCTCGGCGCCCTGTTCTTCTTCGTCGCCGGCGTTTTCGTCTTTCTGCGCCTGTCGTTCTTCCGGTTCGACCGCGAGAAGCGGCGGCGCATCCGGCGTCGGCGTCTGCTCCCCTTCGACGACGATATCGCCCGGAAGGGGCTCGTCGACCGTGGCGATCGCCGGCGCGGCGTCGACGTCAGGGATTAATGGCGCTTCGTCGGATTCGGATGGCGGCGCGAAGACCGGTTCCGGCGTAAAATCGATGATCGGTTCCGGCGCGGGTTCCGGTTCGGGCTCAGGCTCAGGCTCGGGCGCTTCGGCAGGCGGCTCCGGTTCCGCAACGGGCTCGGGTTCGACTTCCGGCGTCAACTCCGGTTCAATGATCGGCTCTGGTTCCGGTTCGGGCGCAAGTTCGGGATCTCGAAGATCGATCACCGGCGGGCTCGCGGGAAGATCGACATAGACGACCGAGATCGAATTTGCCGGTTTGTTGGGTACAAAGATATAGACGCGGCCGTAAATCGCGAGGACGACAAGAATTCCGGCATTGACGGCGAGCGCGCCGAGGATTGCGGAACGACGGCGACGATGAGGGTCCTTTGCAAGGTAATCGACGGCGCGCGTCAGCGCGCGGCCCATCGAACGGAGAGATCTGCGCAAGGGCCTTGGCGCCGAAACGACAAATCGCCGGGCGCGCGGCGGATGCGGCAGGCGATCGGCGGGCGCAACGGTC
>JBGSNB010000094.1:0-1898 GCA_041739835.1 Parvularculaceae bacterium
CCTCGGGCGGCGGCGGCGGAGGAGGGGGCGGCGGCGGATGGTGAGAGCGGGCGGCAACTCCGTTCAGGCGGCCGACTTTCTCCGCGGGCGGAATATGAAGACGCAGATGCGCCAGAACAGCGCAGTCAAGAGGAGGCCGAGCCCGCCGGCGATATAGATCCCGTAGTCCAGCAAGATGCGCACCGCGGAATACAGCCTGTCGATCGCCTCAAGGCTCGCCTCATTCGGAATTTCGCCCGCGCGGATTTCGTCGCCGATCAACAGCGCGCGCCGCTGCGATAACGCAAATGCCGGCCATTCCGGCAGGCCGTCGCCATTCGGGTTTCCGGTCTTCGCGAAATTGGTCCAATAGGCCGCGATCGCGCTTGCGAGCGCATGGTCTTGCCGGGTCCAGTCGCGCGATTCAAGGTCGAGATGTTCAAACGCATAGCGCATTTCAGCG
Source organism: Parvularculaceae bacterium (assembly GCA_041739835.1). Classification (GTDB taxonomy): domain Bacteria; phylum Pseudomonadota; class Alphaproteobacteria; order Caulobacterales; family Parvularculaceae; genus Amphiplicatus. The sequence continues at coordinate 443 of JBGSNB010000094.1, forward strand.
CCGTGCGTGGCGCCGTCTTCGCCCGGCGGCGCATGCGAGAACCGGTAGTAATAAGCGTTCCCTTTGCCCGACGCCGCGTGCAGACGCGCCCACGCCCACATGTTCCAGCCAAATCGCATGTCGCCCTCGAACGCGACGAAGGCCTCGCGCGCTGCAATGTCATCCGCCGGCGCTTTCGGCCCAATCAGGGAGACGATGAAGGACGGAAAGTCCTGTTTCAGCACGTCAGGCAAGATGGCGGCGGTGATTTCCCGGCCCGAGATGAAATAGAGGCCTTCGTCCGCATTGGAGCCGACCAGAATGTCGACATCGTTTTGTCGGCCATGGGCGAAGGCTTCATAAGGCGTTTCCGTCAGAACATGGCCGTCGATGTTCGGCTGAGGGTTAAAGCGGGCGGCGACGATCTCCTCGGCCGACAACGCTCGCAATGCGTCGGCCGACGGCGCGCCGAGTTTTGCGCCGAAGGCGAGACCGACCTGCTCCGCGCCCGCGAGCTTGAATTCGGGCGATGCGTCAACAGGCTCGAACAGCCCGCCGCTCTGTCCGATCGCGCGCCCGAACAGGCCCCGCGCTAAAGGCGAGGCGATCAGCGCACTGATCGAAATCGCGCCGGAGGACTGACCGAAGACGGTCACATTGCCCGGGTCGCCGCCGAACGCTTCAATATTGCGCTTCACCCAGTCGAGAGCGGCGATCTGGTCCAGCAATCCGTAGTTCCCCGAGACCTTGCGCGCCGATTCCTGCGTCAGATCTGGATGCGCGAGAAAGCCGAGCGCGCCGAGGCGATAATTGGCCGTGACCAGAATGACATCGCGACGCGCCAGCGCATCGCCGGCGTAGAGCGGCGTCGAGGCGGAGCCGTTGATCAGTCCGCCCCCATAGATCCAGACCATCACCGGCAATGGGGCGTCGCGCGCGCCGGCCGGCCTCCAGATGTTGAGATAGAGGCAATCCTCGCTCATCGGCTCAGGCGGCGAGGCTTCGGGGTAAGCGCCTTGTTGCGGGCAGATCGGAGAAAATTGGTCAGCTTTCCTGACGCCGGACCAGGGTGCCGGCGGTTCTGGTGCGCGCCAGCGGCGCGGGCCGGTCGGCGGCGCGGCGAAAGGAATTCCTTTGAATGCGATGACACCATTTTCCTCGCCGCCGTCGACAAGGCCGGACTGCGTCGGGACGGCGGCCGCCAAAGCGGCGGGCGAATTGACAGCTCCGGCGAGCGCCGCGATCGCGGCAAGGACGCCCGCAAAGCGGAAAGTCCGACGAGATGCGGCCATGGCTTTTCTCATTTGCGGGCGGTCCGCCCGGAGACTGCGCGCGCATGCTAGTGGGCTGAATCTCCTAAAGCGAGGGGTATAGGCTCTTCAACTTGACGCGTGCGTCGGCGGTTGTGAAGCGCCAATTGGCCTTTGCGTTGAGGGTATTTCGACGCGAGCGCCAGGCGTCGACTTCCGTCCTGAGC
>JBGSNB010000403.1:0-2784 GCA_041739835.1 Parvularculaceae bacterium
ATCTCATACCCGCCCGGCGACGCGGCGCCCGGCAGGGCGTCCGTGCCGTAGAGCGCGTCATAAAGACTGCCCCAACGCGCATTCGCCGCGTTGAGCGCGAAGCGCGCATTGCGTGACGGCACGACGAGCTGCGGCCCGGCCATCGTGGCGATTTCCGCATCGACATTGCTCGTGCCGACCTTGAATGGCGCAGGCTCGTCGACGAGATAACCGATCTCGCGCAGGAAGCGCTGATACTCGGCCGGGTCGATGTCCTGACCCCGGCGCGCGTCATGCCAGGCGTCGATCTTCGCCTGCAACGCATCGCGCGCCTTCAGGAGCAACCGGTTTTGCGGCGTGAAGTCGGCGAGGATCATCGCCAGTCCGCTCCAGAACGCATCCGCGGAAAGGGCAGCCCCTTCAAGGCATCGCCCCTCAATGAAGTCGGCGAGGCGGCGGTCGACCTTTAGTCCTGCGCGCTGCTGATAAGCCATGACTCTCCGCCCTCGCGATCGCTTCAAGAAATCCTGAATCGGCCCTAACGAATTGGACGTAAGAAAGAAAGCCGTCGGCGCCGGCGCCGATTGTCGCCTTGGCGCCAGATTGCCGGAGCGCAAGGCCCCCAAAAAGAGCCGACTTTTGCAGGCAAATTCTCCAGAAAGCGCAGGATTAACAGGGGATAATCCCATCCGTGGCCCGGTTCGGCGCAATTTCGCTGCGAACAGCCGCGCGCATGCAGCAAGTTGCGCGCGGAATCCCGGCCGGGATTTGACCCTGCATACGCGCCATCGGCGGCGAGGCGCCGGATGGGATCTACTCCCGCGGCGTCAACGGACCAGCCTGACGCCATTCTTGAGCCGCAGAACATTCTCGGTGTTCGGATCCGAGTGGCTGACCTCGAGCGTTGAATTCCCTTGCACCCAAAAGCGCTTGGCGATCAGCCCGTAGGTCGTCGTTTCGGCAAAAAGCGTCGCCTTATCTTTTGTCGGCGACTTGATCCAGATTTCATGCGTTGGCAGGTACATGGTCCCCACCATGTTCAACGTCGAACCGCCCGAGATGGTCATCCACTCGATGTCGGGTGAAGTTGATTCCGAGAAAAGGGCGATCCCCGCGAATTGTCCCTCAGTTGGCGCCGTCAACTCAAGTTTGCCGCCGCCTTGCATTTCGAGCGTCGCCTTCTTTCCGGTGAAGGCGATTGTAACCCCCTCCCCGGCGACTTCAGCGCCGGACTGTATGACGAGCGGCCCGCCTTGCATGATGTAAAGCCCGGGATTGAGACGGACAGAGGCCCCCGCCATGATCTCAAGTCCGCCGCAATAGGTTCCCGGCCCCAGGGTGAAGGCTGATTGTTTCAGCCGCTCGCTCGCGTCAATGCAGTTCCCGGTTTCAGGAAGCCGCATATCTGCAAACGGATCGAGCACCGGCGCGATATCGTTGTGAGGCGTGGGCGTAAATTCACCTTCGTAGTCTCCGACGACGGCGAACTCCTGGGCGGTCGCGACGGCGCCGCCATAAGTGCGCATCCCGCTGTCATTGCTTGAGTTCGAAACGCCGGCGCAGTTCTTTGCAGTCAGAGTCGCATTGCCATAGACTTCAAAGCCGTTCGGCAGAGATTCATCGAGGGCAAGCAGGCAAATCGGCGCCGACGCTGCGGGCTTTGCCTCGCTGATCGCGTTCGCACGCAAGGCAGATACGCCAATCACTTTAAGGAGCGCGGTCGGGACAGATCTCGTTGCGGCGACCGTCACCGAGTCTCCCTCATAGGAAATGTCGAAGTCGAATGTCTTGTCGGCGGGCGGCGGCCCGTAGTTTTGCTCAAACGTACGCGTGGCGACTTCATCGCGCTCGCTCTGCGGCTTTCTGTGAATGCGAGCGGCCGCAAGCGCTGCGGAGTCGGCCGCTTCCTGCATCGCGGTGCGCTCTCTGTTTACGCGCATGAAATCGAGCGCGCCGCCGGCGGCGGAGAGAACCACAAATGCGAGGAGTGCAAACAAAATTGCGACGTTGCCGGAGCGATCGGCCGCAAACGCCTTGTTTTCTTTGAAGATCATCGGGCGCGCAACTCGAAGCCAGCGTCTGAAATTATCGCGACTTTGTTGAACATTCGTTAAGATCCGCCGACTGCGGCGCCGTAACGATGCGATGCCTCCGCACGTACAAAGCCGCCCGGGTCGCAGGCGTTCGAACGGCCTGAATGGTGGAGGGGGGTGGATTCGAACCACCGTACGCCGAAGCGGGCAGATTTACAGTCTGCTGGATTTAGCCACTCTCCCACCCCTCCACGGGGCCTTGAGGCGACGCCAGGCGGCGGCGACAAAAGTCGATGCGCCAGCTTACGCCAGTGCGGGAGAAGCGGGGTCTATAGCCGCGCGGGACGAGCCGCGCAACCGCAGAAATTGCGGCTGTAAGCCATTGTTCCGCTTGGCCTCAATTCCCGGTATAGGAGCCAAATGAAGCCTTACAAAAAGACCGGCGGCAAGCATCGCGGCCATCCGCAGGATGGGCGCACGCGCCCGCCCCCGAAGGAGGATCCGTCGATCTTCTGGCTGTACGGCCGGCATGCGGTCGCGGCGGCGCTCGCCAATCCGGAGCGGCGCATAAGGCGCGGCCTTGCGACCAAGAACGCCGCCGACTGGCTGAGACAGATCGGCGTTCCCCCGGAAAAACTCGCGATGATGGAAGACGCGCGGCCCGACGCGATCGATCATCTGCTGCCGCCGGGCGCCGTGCATCAGGGGATCGCGGTCGAGGCGCATGACCTTGAGCGCGCGCGGCTGAAGGAAGTTTGCGATCCCGCGGGCG
>JBGSNB010000406.1:0-1738 GCA_041739835.1 Parvularculaceae bacterium
CCGGATGCGGTCGAGCGCGCGCCGCAGGGCGTCGCCGTCGCCGGTCGCCTCCGCGGCGCTATAGGTGCAGTCGATCTCGACGATCTTCTGGTCGAGCAGCGCGCGCAGCCGCTCATACATGCCGTTGGTGAGGATCGGGCTTTCAAGGACGAAGACATCGGTCTGGGTCTTGTCGGCGGCGAGAATGTTACCGAGATTCTTGAAGCGGGTGTTGAGGCTCATGACGCCCGCCTCGCGCAGGGGATCGATCGGCGGGTTGGTCACCTGGCTGAAATTCTGCCGGAAGAAATGCGACAGCGGCCGGTAATCGTCGGAGAGAACGGCGATCGGCGCGTCGTCGCCCATCGAGCCGATCGCTTCCTTGCCGGTCGCCGCCATCGGGCGGAGGATGAGATCGAGGTCCTCGAAACTGTACCCTGCCGCTGCTTGTCGCCGCACGAGATCGCCGCCCTGATAAAGCCGCTCTTCCGGCCCTGGTCCGATGCGCGGCTCCAGCTCGACGACATTTTCGAGCCACTCCGTATAAGGATGTTTGGCGGCGAGATGGTCGAGGATCTCGTCCTGCTCGAAAAACTGCAGCGTCTCGGTGTCGAAGGCGATCATGCGGCCGGGCCCGAGCGCGCCGTTCTTGATGACGACGCGCCCGCCGAGCGGGCACATGCCGGTTTCGGAGCCGACGGCGAGAACCCCGTCCTCGGTGATCGCATAGCGGAGCGGGCGAAGGCCGTTGCGATCGACGCCGGCGACCGCCCATCGTCCGTCATAGGCGGCGATCGCCGCGGGCCCGTCCCACGGCTCCATCACCGCGTTGCAATAGGAATAGAGCGCGCGCCATTCGTCCTTCATCACGCCGGCGCGCTTGGCCCAGGCTTCCGGGATGAGCAGCGCCTTCGCCATCGGGCCCGAGCGCCCGGCGCGCACCAGCAATTCGAACACCTGATCGAGCGCCGCGGAATCCGATGCGCCGGGACGGATCACCGGCTTCACGCATTTGTCGTCGTCGCCGAACACCGTCGAGGCCATGCGGATTTCATGGCTCTTCATCCAGTTGATATTGCCCTTCAGCGTGTTGATCTCGCCATTATGCGCGAGCATGCGGAAAGGCTGGGCAAGACGCCATTCCGGGAAGGTGTTGGTCGAATAGCGCTGATGGAATATCGCGACCGAGGAGACGAATCGCGGATCCCTGAGGTCGTGGTAAAAGCCGTCGATCTCCTCGGCGAGAAACATCCCCTTGTAGATGATCGAGCGCGCCGACAGCGAGGCGATGTAGAAGTCCTGGAGGTTCGCCTCGGCGACACGCTGTTCGATGCGCCGGCGGACGAGATAGAGCGCGCGTTCAAGATCGTCGCGCGGCCGCCCGCGCGGATCGCTGAATAGGACCTGCTCGATTTCCGGCCGGACGAGGCTGGCGCGCAGGCCGAGACGTCCGGCGTCGACCGGCGCCTGCCGCCAGCCGTAGATGTTGAACCCGTCGCGGATGATCTCGGTCTCGACGATGGTGCGGCACTGGTCCTGCGCGCCGAAATTGGTGCGCGGCAGAAAGATCATGCCGGCGCAGACATCGCCGGCTTCGGGCGTCCGGCCCATGCGCGCGACATAATGGCGGAATAGATCCTGCGGGATGTTGACGAGAAGCCCGGCGCCGTCGCCGGTCTTGCCGTCGGCGGCGACGGCGCCGCGATGCCAGACCGCTTTCAGCGCCGCGATCGCCATCTCGACGATTTCGCGTTTCGGC
>JBGSNB010000413.1:0-2597 GCA_041739835.1 Parvularculaceae bacterium
TCGCCGAGACCGCGTCGAGCCTCAAAGCCGGCGAAGCGGCGGCGGCGGGAGTCGCGGCGGGCGAAGCGAGCCTTGTCGATGTCGTCACCGCGATCTCGGCGGCGGAGGTCAGCCTCGAGACCGCGCTTGCGGTCCGGAACCGCGTCATCGAGGCCTATCAGGAAATCATGCGCATGCCGATCTGATCGCTGCGCGCCGCGCTTGTCATCGCGCGGCGGCTCTTCCAGTGTTTCGGCATGCCGGCTTTCGATCTCCTCGTCCGAAATGCGACGATTTTCGACGGAATGGGCGGCGCGCCCTTCGTCGGCGATATCGCCGTCAAGGACGGCCGCGTTGCGGCGCGCGGACGCGACCTTGCTCCGACGCTCGCCGAGCGCGTCGTCGACGCAGCTGGCCTGTGGCTGACGCCCGGCCTGCTCGACATTCACACCCATTACGATCTCGAGGTCGAACTGGCGCCGGGCCTTCCAGAATCGGTGCGGCACGGCACGACAACTGTCGTCGTGTCGAATTGTTCGCTTGGCCTCGCCTTCGGCGCGCTGCGCGAGAACGGCGAGGATCCTCTCGTCGATTGCTTTGCGCGCGTCGAGAATGTGCCAAAGCCGGTCTTGAGGCGTGTCGCCGACCGCGCGACGTGGTCGGATTCCAAGGACTATCTCGACCATCTCGACGGCCTCAATCTCGGCCCCAATATCGCGCCGATGATCCCCTATTCGATGCTGCGCATCGCGGCGATGGGCGTGACGCCCTCGGTGACGCGCGATCCGACCGAGGCCGAACTCGCCGAAATGGAGCGGCTGCTCGAAAAGGGCCTGCGCGAGGGCTATGCCGGCTTTTCCTCGGACGGGCTGCCGTTTCATTACCTCGCCAATGACCCAAATCGCGACCGCCGCATTCCGTCGCAATATGCGGGCTTTGCCGAGCTGAAACGCCTCACCGCGATCGTGCGCCGCCATCGCCGCGTCTGGCAGGCGACGCCCCCGACCGACAACCCGCTGAAGGTCTTCCGGACATTCCTGCTGACCAGCGGGCGGCTTTACGGCGCGCCGCTGAAGGTGACCGCGGTCGCCGCGCTCGACGTCCGCTCCAACCGCAACATCATCTGGAGCGCGCATCTCCTCGTGCGGCTGCTGAATTCGCCGCTCGTCAAGGGGCGGTTCTATCTGCAAAGTCTTGCCGCGCGCTTCAAGGTTTTCAGCGACGGGCCGGTGTCGCCGCTGGCGGAGGAAATTCGGGAACTCCGTGAGCTGATGAAACCCGATCTCGACGACGACGCGGCGCGCCAGCGCATCTATGCCGACCCGGCGTTCGAGGCGCGCTTCAAGGCGATGTGGCGCAAGGGAAAATCCGGGCGCTCCCTCGCGCGCCTCAAGCGCCTGCTGCGGCTTGAGGATTGGGCGATGCGCCGCGCCATCGATGAAATGACCGTCGAGGATTGCCCCATCGCCGGCTGGAAAGGCGAAAATCTCGGCGCCGTTTTCGCGCGACTGAAGCGGTTTCAGGCGACCGGCGTCGGCGCGCGCGATGCCGCCGAAACGGCTGCATTCTCGGCGTTTCCAATGGTTGCGGACGATGCCGATTTCATCTTTCATTTGTTCAGGACCCATGACCGTCGCTTCGTCTGGTCGACGATCAGCGCGAATTTCGATGCGGCGCGGGTTGCGAAAACGACGATGGACAAGGCCTTCCTGCCGGGCTTTGCCGACAGCGGCGCGCATCTGACGAACCTTGCCTTCTACGACGTCAATCTGCGTGCGCTGAAGATCGCGCAAGCGGAACAAGGCGACGCGGGCGTCGCCTTTATGGTGAAGCGCCTGACGCGCGACGCGGCGGAAGTCTTCGGCATCGATGCCGGCTCGATCGAGCCGGGCGCGCAAGCCGATCTCGTCCTCATCGATCCTGCGGCGCTTGCGCGTCACGACGGCGAGAAGAACACCATCCGCATCTTTCGCGAGACGCTGCAGAACGACCAGCTCGTCAACCGCTCGGACGGCGTCGTGCGCGGCGTCTTCATTCGCGGCGAGGAAGCCTTCGACGGCGAGGACTTCACGCCGATCTTCGAGAAGAAAAAACTCGGCCGCGTGCTGACGGCGCGGGACGCCTTAACCCGCGCTTAACCTTCCCGACACCCGCCCTTAACCATGCGCCCGGCAAAATCTGCCGGCTGGATTGAGGGACATCGTCATGACGGGCGCGGAACTTCTCGACCTTGCGCGGGAGGGCTTTTGGGTGACATTGATGGTCGCGGGTCCCGCGATGATCGCGGGGCTTGTCGTCGGCCTTGCGATCGCTCTCGTGCAGGCGCTGACGCAGGTGCAGGAGATGACGCTCGTCTTCGTGCCGCGCATCATCGTGATGTTTCTCGTCATCGCGGTGACCTTGCCTTTCATGGGCGCGACGCTCGGCCGCTTCTCGACCAAGATCTTTGCGCTGATCGCCGGCGGCGCGCTGCCCTGATGAGCGTCTATTCGTCAGCCGATCTTCTGGCGGCGCTCCCGGTCGACGCGGTCGTCGCTTTTGCGGTGTTTGCGCGCGTCGGCGCGATGATGATGACGGCGCCCGCCTTCGGCGACTTCACCTTGAGCCCGCGCATCCGC
>JBGSNB010000428.1:0-1810 GCA_041739835.1 Parvularculaceae bacterium
CTGCGCCGGCGTCGGTCGCCGGCGCCAGCGAAATGTCGAAATAGCGCTCGGCGGCGCCGCCCGCGTCGATATCGATCGTTCGAAAATTGCGTGCGAATTGCGCGCGCCCCGCGCGCCCGTCGCAGGCGTAACGGATTTCGCCTTCGGACCTGGCGGCAAGGTCGATCGTCGAGATTTCCGCGCCGCTGCGAACTTCGATCGTCCTGCCGCGGATCGTCGCGTCGCCCTTGACGATCTCGCCGTTCGGCAGCGCGAGATGCAGCGGAAAGGATGACTGGCCGCGCGAATTCCATCCGGTCAGCAAAGCGTCGAAGGGCTCTTCGACAAGCGCGGCAGCGACGAGCGCAAGCGCGGCCCTGCCGCCCGGCGGGCGGCGCTTTGCAAGCCTGTCGAGATGGGCCTCGATATAGTCGGTCGCGGCCTCGCCGCCGGCGAAGGACTCATCCTCCAGCAAGGAGATCAGGAAGTCGCGATTGTTGCCGACACCAAGAAATACCGTCTCTTTCAGCGCCGCGGCGAGTTTCAATCGCGCCTCATCGCGCGTCGATCCATGCGCGATGATCTTCGCGACCATCGGATCGTAGAAGGTCGTGACCCGGTCGCCCTCCTCGATGCCGCTGTCGACACGCGCGCTTGTCGGCGCGCGCCATATCGCGATCCTGCCCGAATGCGGCAGGAAGCCCGCGGCGGGATCTTCCGCGTAAAGCCGCGCCTCAATCGCCCAGCCGTTAAGGCGAACTTCGTCCTGCGTCAGCGGCAGCTTCTTTCCTTCTGCGACCTCGAATTGCATTGCGACGAGGTCAAGACCGGTCACCATCTCCGTCACCGGATGTTCAACCTGAATGCGCGTGTTCATTTCAAGGAAATAAAATTCCTTCGTCTTCGGATCGAATAGAAACTCGACCGTCCCGGCATTGCGATAGCCGACGGCGCGCGCCGCTTCGACAGCCGCCTCGCCCATGCGCTTGCGCAGATCCGGGGTTATCGCCGGCGACGGCGCTTCCTCGATCACCTTCTGGCGGCGGCGCTGCAGCGAACAGTCGCGCTCGCCGAGATGGAGGCAATTTCCATGCGCGTCCGCGATCACCTGGATTTCGACATGACGGGCGCCGGCAATCGCTTTCTCGACGATCAGGCGCCCGTCGCCGAACGAACTTTCCGACTCGCGGCGCGCCGAGGCGATCGCTTCGCTCAAATCCTCGGTCTTGTAGACGATCCGCTGGCCGCGCCCGCCGCCGCCCGCCGACGCCTTCAACATGACCGGAAAGCCGATCTTTCCCGCCTCGATGAGGAGGCGGGCGTCCGCCTGGTCCTCGTCCTGATAGCCGGGAATGCACGGGACGCCAGCGGCGAGCATCCGCCGCTTTGATTCCGCTTTGTCGCCCATCGCGGCGATGGCGGCGGACGGGGGGCCGACAAACAGGATGCCGTGGGCCTCGCACGCCTCCGCAAAGGCGGCGCGCTCCGAGAGGAAGCCATAGCCCGGATGAATAGCGTCTGCGCCGGCGAGCTTCGCCGCTTCGATGATCGAATCAATCCGGAGATAGCTCTCAGTCGCTTCGGCCGGACCGATGCGAATCGCCTCGTCGGCGACGCGGACATGTAAAGCCTCAGCGTCGGCGTCCGAATAGACGGCGAGCGTCGCCATGCCGCGCGCCTTCGCGGTTTTCATGATGCGCACCGCGATCTCGCCGCGATTGGCGATCAACAGCTTGCGGATCGTTGTCATGCGTCCGACCTTTCGGCATAGGTCTCAACCCAATCGGGTTGCTTCTTTTGCGCGAAGGCGGCGGCGCCGGCGCGTCCCGCG
>JBGSNB010000433.1:0-3552 GCA_041739835.1 Parvularculaceae bacterium
CAGGCGCTCCGCGGCGAGACCGGCGGGGGCGCTGCGCTACGCGAGGGCTCCGCGCCCCCGCCTCTTGCCACCCATCAACGACAAGGCTCAGATCACCGCCGGACTCTCGCAACGGCTGGATGAAAGACGGGGGTCAGGTCAAAGGTTGCTTGCGACCGTCTCGAAGGTGCTCGTCAGCTCGGTGCCCACCGCGCGGACCGCGGTGATGATCGCCACCGCAATGAGCGCGGCGATCAGGCCGTATTCAATGGCCGTGGCGCCGTCTTCGTCAGTCAGAAACTTGTTGATCAAAGCTTTCATGAGTCGACTCCTGCTTTTTACTCGTACGCTTGCACCGCTGATTGGGCGTGACCCCCTCAGACTTCGGCCATATTGCGCGGCGCGCATTAAAAAACGGTGAAGGTCCGTCGGCGATCGACGATTTTATTTGTTTACTGATCATTATCGTTAACAGATCGGAAATTCATCGCGCGAGACGATTGAGTTGCGCGATGTCGTCAATGATGAGGCCGGGGTAATTTCGGCGCGCCACGCCAGACTGGATCAGCCTTGCGACCGCGCTTGCCGCTTCCGCTTCATCGACATCGGCGCGATCCGCCAGCTCGCGATGTTTCGGCATGCGCGGGATGCGCCATTCGGCGCTCACGGCATCGCGCTCAATATAGGATGCGAGCGTTGCGTAGACGCGTCTTTCAGGCGATGTTTCCTCTGTCGATGCGCGCTGATCGCCGGAGAGATGGCGCGCAAAATGGAGCATCAGGTTTCGGGTCAGCGACGGGCGCTCGCGCGCCAGCTCGCGCAGCGCTTCCGCATCAACTGCGACGATGATGCTGTCACGCTCAGCCGCAAGCGAAATGCCGGCGAGCTGCGCCGCGTCGACGCCGATCGCCGCGAATGCAAGGCCGTAGATCTCGCCGGCGCTGATTTCCTCAAACAGCATCGCGCCCGACCTGGCGTCAGCATGGCTCACCTTGATCTTCCCGGAGCGGACGATCATGAACTCCGACCCGTCGAATTGCCCCATCGCAAGCACCGTTTCCCCGGCGGCGTAGGATCGCAGGCGCGCGGCGGCGCAAAGCGCGCTGAAGACTTGATCCGGAAGATCGGCGAACGGCGCGGCGGCGGCGATCGTCTCCGCTATGGGCGAGGGCGCGTCGGATATTTTTTCGGCGGCGTTTTGAAGCATGAATGACTCCGGCCTGAGCATTTCGCGCGCAAGGTTTTAAGACCCCGTAAAACCTAAAATTGTCTGCAATGCGACCGGCCGACGAGAGCGGGAATGCAGCGTCATTTAAGCCTTTCTTGACGGATCAGCGTTACCAGTCGCGATTGAGCAGCGGGAAAGCGAAAGCGATGCGTTTCTTCATTCTCTCCCTGGCGGCGGCAGTCTTCGCGACCTCGGCGTCGGCCGAACAGGTCTGGCTGACAATGGATCAGGTGACGCCCTACACCTTCAAACAGGAGGTCGATCAGATCGTTATCGGCAATCCCGGCATCGCAGACGTCACCGTGCGCGACAAGTCGCGCGTTTTGATGTTCGGCAAGGCGCCCGGCCTCACGAACATGTTCCTTTTCGACACGGACGGAAATGAGATCGATAATCTGATCGTCCGTGTGCGCGCCACAAATTCGGATTTGCTGACGTTGCAGCGCGGACCGCAGCGCTTCACCTACAATTGCATGAGCGCTTGCGAACAGACCCTTGTTGTCGGCGACAACGCCGAGGCGTTCGGCAGTCTCTCGGGACAGGTGCAGCAGAAATTCCAGCAGGCGGCCGGAAACGGCTCCAGCGCGCCGAACGAATAGCCGAAAATTCTCACAGACTGGGGCCCCCGCGAGGGGGCCTTTTCATTTCGCAACCGCATCGGCGAAATTATAGATGCGTGGGCGTTCATGCGGTCGCAAGCGTTGTCGGCACCAGCCGTCAATCGATCGGGCGACCCGCTCGGTCGGGGGGCCGGGCTTTGCGAGCCTGATGGTCGCAATGAGGCGATCAGCGCCGCCTGCATGCGTCGATACCGCAACGACGCAATCTGCGACATCGGGATGTTCAGCGATCTTCGCCGCGATTTGCGTCGGAAAAACGTTGACGGCGCCGATCTGAGCTGCGCCGTCGCGCCGGCCGCCGAGCCTGAATCGCCGATCCCCTTCGAAGGTCAGAATATCCATCGGGACGACGGCCTTGGCGTCGCCTGACGGCGAGACGCGAACCAGCTCATCGCCCTTGCGTCGCCATTGATCGAAGAGCGCGAAGGGGTCGCTCGGAGAATCGCGCCAGCCGATGAGGCCATGCTCGGTCGATCCGTAGACTTCGCGCTGTGCGCCGAAGCCGGCCTTGCGGATCATGGCGGAAAGTTCAGGCGTCATCGGCTCGCCGAATGAAATCGCCATGGTGTTGTCGGGCGCGACAACCTCCTGTGCGATAACATACCGCCAGATGCTCGGCGTTGCGACCAGCGCATCGCCGAACGCCAGCGTCGACTTCAGCTCGTCTGGCGGCAGTCGCCGCGCATCGACAGATGGCGCCTTAAGCAGATTTGGCGTCAGGATCGACAAGACAAAGCCCATTAGGCTGTGCGGCGAGACAAGCGACAGCAATCGGCGGCGGCCGTACAAGAGATTGGCCGCCGCCGCCGCATCGGCAAAAATCGCATCCGAGGGATGCGTATGCTCACGCGCGTCATCGCCCGCCGCAACAAAGGAAAACGCAGTGAGGCGTCGGGAGGTCGCCGCTTCAATCGCCGACGCCCAGTCGCCGAGCGTCGCGCCGGCGAGCGCCGGGCCGGAATTTTCGGCATCCGTTGGCGAGGCGGCCGAGAAAAACCGTCGCAGGCGCGCGCCGCAGGCTTCCGCCTCTGCCGCCGACAACTCCATGCCGCCCTCAAAAAGCGGCGTTTCGACCGACCAGTTTGAGCCGGTGAACGTATCAACGCGCCGGTCGAAGCGGGCGGCAATTTCGTCGACGACAATCGCCGCGGCTGTCGAAGCGATCTGCTCGCGAGACAGGATGAAGGCTTTCACGATGGCGCTCCTTCCAGGCGAGACGGAAGCGCCGCCGCCAGCCGGCGTTCATAAGCGTTGATGATTGCATGAGCGACGGCATCGCGATCGCGGGTCTTGTTGTCGCCGACCGCACTGACGGCGACGCCGATGACGCTATTGGTCAGCAGGAGGCGCGCCGACGCCAGCGCCGCCGGTTCGATTTCGAGCTCCTCGGCGGCCAGGCCCAGTTTACGCGTCTCTTCGAGGACAATCTCCCGCACGACGCCAGGCATGGCGCCCTCGCGCGGCGGCGGCGTCGCAATGCCGCGATCGGTCAGCACGAAGACATTAGCTGAACTGGCGCAGGCGACACGCCCGTACTCGTTCAGCATGATCGCCTCATCGGCGCCCGCCTCGATCGCTTCCATCCGCGCCAGCATATTCTGCGCATAGGCGCCGGCGCATTTAAACCCGTTCGTCGCAGCCGCGGCCGATCGTCCATGCCTCGACACAATGAGCGACAATGGCGACGAGCGCGGCGGGGCGGCGGTCAGCGCGATGATCATCCGG
>JBGSNB010000478.1:0-4735 GCA_041739835.1 Parvularculaceae bacterium
CCGGATCTGCTGGCGCGTCTGGCGGACGGCCTCATTGGTGACCGCGCAGCTATTGACGATGACCGCGCCGTGAAGCCCCGCCCTTTCCGCAAGACCGCGCATCGCCTCGCCCTCGGCGAGGTTCAACCGGCAGCCCAGCGAGATGACTTCGCTGGCGCGGCGGCGGTTCGGGAGTGAGGGAATGTCGGCCATGGCCGCTATTTAGCGATGCGCGCCCCAAAGTCGAGGCGGTCAGTTTTCCATCGCCAGAACAATGGCGAAACCGACGACCAGGAAGATCGCAAAGGGAAAGAACGCCCCGATCATCGGCGGGACGACGCCCAGCTTGCCGACCGCCAGCATCAAATTCTCGGCGACGAAATAGATGAAGCCGAGCGCCGCCCCGACGCTGGCGCGCACCAACTGGTTGCCCTGCCGGCTGACTCCGAAGCCGGCGATCGCGCCGAGAAGCGGCATCAGCAGGGTCGCCATTGGCTTCGAAAATCGGCTGAGGAGCGAAGTCGTCGCCGCGCGCTCGTCCGCGCCGTCGCGCTTCAACTGGCCGATCTGGCGGATAATGGTGACGAGGCTCGACCGGTCGGGATTGAGCGTGAGGGCGAACAAGAGTTCAGGGTTCAACGCCGTCGCCCATGGCCTTGTCGCATCGATCTCGCCCGAAGGGGCCGGCGTCGCATCCCGGACATCGATCAGGCGCCATGCGCCGTTCTCGAACAGCGCCGATCGCGCCTCGGTGATCGACCGCGCAAGCCCGTTCGCATCGAGATCATAAATGACGACGTCGGTCAGTCTGGCGCCGTCGCCGACACGGGCGGCGCTCGCCGCGCTCATGATCTCGTCTTCGAATGTCACGCGGATATTGGTGCGGGTTCCGGCGTCATGCTTGAGGCCGATGGCGAAACCATTGGCTTCCCAGAAGGCGAGCCGTTCTGAACTCGGCACGACAACCGTCTCGTGAAAGAGGAAATGCGCCGCCGTCACGAAGAAGCATACGACCCCGATCGGCGCGAGAACGCGGTGCACCGACAGGCCCGCCGCGCGCATGATCACAACCTCGCTCGACAAATTCAGCGCCGACAGCGTGACGACGATCGCCAGCAAGGCTGCGAAAGGCGTGAACTGGCTGACGATCTGCGGCGCCCTTAACAGGATGTATTGCAGGATCGATTGCGTGGTCGCGCCGTCGGCGGCCATGATCGCCTCCGACCGGTTCAGCAGATCGAGCGCCTGCAGGACGATGACGAAAAAAGCGAGCAGGCCGAAAAAGCGGATCGCAAAAAGCCGTCCGACATAGCGGATGAAGACGCCGTCGAGCAATTTCATTGCGCCGCGCCCTGGCGAACGGCTGCGCCTTCGCCGTCAACCGCCCCTTGCAGCCGGACGGTATCGTCCTCGCGGCTTGCTTGCACCTTGGCGAGGCGCGCCTGATCGATTGAGCCGCGATAGAGCCAGGCGCTGACGCCGACAAAGACCGCGAGCATGCCCCACATCGACACATAGGGCGACAGATTGCCGAGCGAGGCGTTGACGAGGCCCCACTCCTCCAGCAGCTCGTGATAGACGATGAGGATGGCCACGCCGAAGACCGGCTTGACGTTGGAAGTCCGTCGCCGCCCGGTGACGCCCATCGCAACGGCGAGGATCGGCAGCGTCAGGAATGTCAGAGGATGAATGAGCGTCCAGTGAAACTGCGCCTCATAGGGCCGGCGCAAGGGAGATGTCGCCGCGGCGGGGCTGTTCAACAAGGCGAGGATTTCGGAAAACGTAGCTTCGTCGGCGTCGCCGCCGCGGGCCCGGAAGACCGCGATCGCCGGCAGCTCGATTTCAAGATCGAAGCTCTCGAAGTCGAGCGACCGGACGCGCGTTCCGTTATTGTCGACGAAGAGCTGGCGTCCATTGGAGAGTTTCAGCAGCAGCCGGGTGATGTCGGGCGTCGTCGAGATGCCGCCCGATTCCGCGGTGATGACGGTGCGGCGATCCTTCGCCTCGCGCATTTCAAGGAAGATGTCTTTTGCTTCCTTCGCGACGGCATCGACTTTGCCCAGACGAATGGTGACGTCGTCGGTGATGTCAATGAATTCGCCCTGCGGGATCTTGATGCCGAAGGCGCCGCTCGTCACGTCGAACCGGATCTTGTCATATTCGTAGCGGGCGTAAGGCTTGATATAGCCGACAAGCACGAAGTCGAAGATCGCGAGCACGATGAGCAACCCGTAAACCGGCCGCATCAGCCGGCCGAAGGAGACCCCGCTCGAATTCATGGCGTCGAGTTCGCTCGACATCGACAGGTTGCGGAAGGCGAGGAGAATTCCGAGAAACGCGCCGAGCGGCAGGGCGAGGCTTAAATAATGCGGGACGAGGTTCGCCAGCATGCGCCAGACGACATCGACGGGGCCCTGCTCGGCCAGCACGAAGTCGAACAACCTTAGCATGTGCTCGATCAGCAGCAGCATCGCCGCCACGCAAAGCGCGAGGAACAGCGGCGTTGCGACCGATCGCAGGATGTAGCGGTCCAGAAGACCCATTGGCGATTGAGGCCCCTCGGGGCGAATTGGCGTTTCTAAACGGGGGTCGAGCGCCGTCTGTAGCGAATTCCGCGCCAGCAAGAAAGCGCCGCCGGCCGCGCTGGTCCGATCAGGCGGCTCGCCGGGACCCAAGCTTTGCGACGTCGGTTTCCGGCGTTCGACGCCGTTTCAGCGCAAGATGCGCGGTGGCGAGGAACAGCGCCGCATTGGACGCCTGCGCGAGACCCGCCTCCGCCAGCAGCATTCCCGCGATTTCCGCCTCGCCTGCATCGACAAGAGCGCCGAAATGCAGGGCCAAGGTCAGAAATACGATGTCAAGATTTGGCAAGAAAGGCACGCGACTCAAGACCAGTTGAAGCGCGATGAAGACGAACCAAGTTTCAAGCGCGGGGCCCGGCAGCGCCGACCAGTAGAGAAGGGCGTGAAGCGCCAGCATCAGGCCCATGCGCGCCGAATTGATCGCAACAAGCTTGGTCATCACGCCCGGCGGCAGATCCATGATCCTGCGCCGAAAAATCACCACTGCGATCGACAGACCGAACGCGGTCAAGAAGGCGATCGCAAACAGGAACGTCGATCCCGGCAACGCGGCAAGGCCGTCGCGAAGCCGGCCGGTCAGGAACAGCGCGGCGACGAGGATCGCCGTCGCAATGTTGGAAACAAGCGCCGAGACCAAATTGTTGTCCTTGACGCCGACCAGGATATCCCTGTCGGACAGGTCCAGAACCCGCCGCGCCCACAGGGTGAAGAAGGCTTCGCCGGAATAGCCGAGGATGGCGAAATTATAGACGCGCTTGCGCAGGAAAGCAGAAAAGTAACGCCACAAGGATCGACGCCAAACGATCTCATAGGCCGGGATCTCGGAAAGCGGCAGCATGAAATAGCGAACGAAGAATATCAGATAGAATAGCGGCGCGGCCGGCAACGCCGCAATGACGCTGCTCCAGCCGACTTCTGAAAGCCGCACGATCAAATAGGCGACGACCCCGAGGAGCGCCGCACACTGAATGATTGCAAGAAGGCGCCGGACATGCGGCGCTCGCGCTTTTTCGCGCGCCGCATCCAGTCCTTGCCCGAGCCGCCGCCTGATCGTCATTGCCTCGTCCAGCCGCCGCGGGCGGCCGGGACCTCTTGGCGGGTTTGCCCGGGATTGTGAACCGGCGCGGCCGCGATTCCACAAAACTGTTACACAACGGCGCCATGTCGTCCGGGCGGCCGTAGCGGAGAGGGCGACTGAATGAGCGCAGAAAATGCGCCCGGGGCCGGGGACTGGAGCGTCATCGTTCCATTTTTCAATGAGGCGGATGGCATCGCCCGGACGCTTGGGTCGCTCGCGCGCCAGACGCTGGCGCCGTCGTCGATCATTCTTGTCGACAATGGATCGACGGACAATTCACGCGGCGTCATCGCGGATGTCGCCCGGCGTCACCTGAACGCCGGATTCAGCGTCATCGAGGAGCGGACGCCGGGCAAGGCGTCAGCGCTGAAACGCGGACTTGCCGCCGTTCGAACCGAGTTTGTCGCGACCTGCGACGCCGATACATATTACCCGCCCAGCTATCTGGAGACCGCGAACAGAATATTCGCGCGCAACGGCGCTCGCGCCGTCGCGGCGCTCGCTATCGGCGTTTCGAGCGGGTCGCAGGGCGCAGCAACGCTCGCGCGGCTGAAAGGCGTCGTCGCTGCGCGGCTGATGCCGAACCAGGCGCATAGCGGCGGGTACGGACAATCTTTCCGTACGAAGATCCTCAGGGACGCCGGGGGCTTTGGCCCCGAAATCTGGCCATTCTGCCTGATGGACCACGAAGTCATGCACCGTGTCGGCAAGTTCGGGGAGCTGCATTACGATTTCGAGCATTGGTGCCGCCCTTCGGCCCGCAGGACGAGCCGGACGAATGTGCGCTGGACGGTTGCGGAACGGCTTTTGTATCATGTGACGCCGCTGCGCGATCGCGACTGGTTCTTTTATCGTTTTCTCCGCCGCCGCTTCGAGATGCGCGGCATGTCGGAGCTGAATTTGCGACAAAAACCCTGGCTCGCCGCTCAGGCCGCGCGGCGCAGCGACCTGTCGCTCACGAGTGAAGCGTAGCGATCGAACAGGCGCGCGAAGTGTTCGTCCGGGGTCCGCAGCCGGTGCGATCCGGCGCGCGCGGCGATCGACAATTCGGCCCTGTCGCGTGCGACGATGCGAAGCATGGCGGCGGCCAGCGCAT
>JBGSNB010000492.1:0-1677 GCA_041739835.1 Parvularculaceae bacterium
GCGCGCGCCGCGCCGTCCGTCGCGGTTTCAAGCGCCTCGCCGGCGGTCATGCCGGCGCTGACGTAAAGTTCCATCTCGCGGATCAGATCCATCGGATAGCCGTCGGTGCCGGCGACGATCGGCACGCCTTTTTCGTGCAGGACGCGAACAATCTCGACGAGCTTGTCAAAGCTCGCCCGCATGTCGGCCCTTGTCGCGTCATAGCCGTCGGTCGCAACGAGGCCGCCGGCCTTGAATCCGCGCTCGACCTGCGCCGGCACGATGCCGAGATAAGGCGCAGAACCCGGCGCAACCTCGCCGGCCTCGGGCACGAAACTTCCTTCGTATACGGTCAATGTCGGATCGACGACGGTCTTCCTCGCCGCCAGAGTCGCGATGAAGCTCTCCATCGGCTCGTCGGCGAGGTCGATATGCTGCGCGTGCTTGCCAGGGCCGAAGAAGCGATTGAGGCCGTTCGACGTTTTCACGACATCGTCCGGCATCGCGTCCATAGCGACGAAATTGATATGGTTGATGCCGTCATACCCGGCGGCGACGGCCTGCGACGGACGCATGCCGGCGGGAATATGTCCCTGCACGCTCATGCCGAGCCGGTGCGCTTCATCGGCGAGCGGCTTCACCCAGGCGGGATCGATCGTTCCGTAGAGCTTGACGCCGAGAAAGCCTTCCTCCTTCGCAAGCCCGAGTTCCCGGACGCCCTCTTCGACGGAATGGATGCGCACGAATCCTTGCGCCGAGAGCGGCCCGTCGCCGTCCATGCCGAGGATCGCGTAAGTCGACGGCGCCAGCAGTTCGCCGTCGCGGATGCGCTTCATGCGCTTCAGCAGCGTTGCCTTTTCATTGCCGATGTCGCGGACCGAAGTGACGCCGTTGGCGAGCGCGAGGATGCCGGCGCCGTCGCCGCCGGTGTGGTAATGCATGTCCCACAGGCCCGGGACCAGCGTCATGCCCTTGCCGTCGATGATGCGCGCATCTTTCGATTTTGCGCTCCGGCCGACCGCCTTGATCGTTCCGCCTGCGATCAGCACCGATTGCTTCTTCTTGAAGCCGTTGGTCTCGGCGTCATAGATTTTGACATTCTTGAACAGGACGGGGGCTTTCGGGTCCTCGATCAGCGATGCGCGCAGGGCCGGCGCGCGCGCAGCCAACGCCTCGGTCTCCGCGTCGATCAATTGCTGGCGGACGCCTTCCCACCCCTTCGGCAGCCAGGAGAGCCAGCCGACGGTCGCGAAGAACCGGTTGTTCTCATCGACCCAGGCGATCTGCGGCTCGAACGAGGCGCCGTCAATCGCCAGCGCTTTCAGGGCCTTCATTTTCTTGCCGGACTTGACCGTCGCACTCGTCAGTACGCTGATTTTCACCGCGCCGCCCGGCAGCGCATCGAGTTTGCCGTCCGCGTCCGCGAGCAGCGCGGCGATGAGGATCGCCGTCGCATCCTGCGGCCCGCCGAAGGTGACGTAAGCGAGATTGTCGCGCCACGGCGCCTCGCCCGCATCCGCCGGAGACTTCCATGTCGCGACGCCGTTCGCGATGGCGAAGCTCTCGCCCGCATCGCCGGACGGCGTCACGCCCCTGATCGTGATCGAGGTCGGAATTCCTTTGTCGCCCAGCACCGTCGCATGGTCGACGTCATAGGTGAGGCCGCGCAGCACGATCTTCATGCGCGCATGGCGGACG
>JBGSNB010000501.1:0-9022 GCA_041739835.1 Parvularculaceae bacterium
CCGCGCGACGCGCCGCGCATCGGCCGCGCCCGCCAAAGCGCCTCGGCGGCGTCTTCGACAAATATGCGCGCCTTGTCTCATCGGCGTCGAAGGGCGCCGTCACCATCCAATCGTCAGACGACTGATCAACCGGAGAAAAAAATGAGGGTCTACACCGAACAGGACGCCAATCCCGCCGCCGTCAGATCGGCGCCGGTGGCCGTCATCGGCTATGGCAGCCAGGGCCGCGCGCATGCGATGAATCTGCGGGCGTCGGGCTGCGACGTCGTCGTCGGCCTGCGCGAAGGCAGCGCCACGGCGAAGAAGGCGAAAGAGGACGGGCTCGAGGTCGCCTCGGTCGCCAAGGCAGTCGCCGGGGCGAGACTTGTCGCCATCCTGACGCCGGACATGAGCCACGAGAAAATCTTCACCGACGAAGTCGCGCCGAATTTGCAGGCCGGTGCGGCGCTGCTCTTTGCGCATGGCTTCACGGTGCTGTACGGCCGCGTGAAACCGCCGAAGAACGTTGACGTCATCATGGTGGCCCCGAAGGGGCCGGGCGATCTCGTCCGCCGCGAATATCAACGCGGCCGCGGCGTTCCCTGCCTCTTCGCCGTGCATCAGGACGCGACCGGAACCGCCAAGGAGCGCGCGCTCGCTTATGCAAGCCTCATCGGCGGCGCCGTCGCCGGCGTTATCGAAACGACCTTCCGCGAGGAAACCGAGACCGACCTTTTCGGCGAACAGGCGGTGCTTTGCGGCGGCGCGTCGGAGCTTGTCATCGCCGGCTTCGAGACGCTGGTCGAGGCCGGCTATCAGCCGGAGATCGCCTATTACGAATGCATGCATGAGCTGAAACTGATCGTCGACCTCTTCTATGAAGGCGGCCTTGCGAAGATGCATGACTTCATTTCAGAAACCGCGAAATACGGCGACCTTGTCTCCGGCCCGCGCGTCATTAATGCGGAAACGAAAGAGCGCATGCGCGAAGTGCTGAAAGACATCCAGTCCGGCGCGTTCGCGCGCGACTGGATCCTCGAAAACCAGGCGGGGAAGCCGCGCTATTCGCAGCTCCTAGAAGCCGATCTCCATCACCCGATCGAAAAGACCGGCAAGGAATTGCGCGCGCGCATGTCTTGGCTGAAACCCGGCGCGAACACGAAAGACGATTGAGCGATGAGCGCGCAGGCCGCAGAACGACTGACCGCCGCCGTCGCCGACGCGCCGCCGCGCGCCATCTCAAAGCCCGGCGCCGAGCTGTTGCTCGACGCGCTTGAGGAGCAGGGTGTCGACGTCATCTTCGGCTATCCGGGCGGCGCGGTGCTGCCGATCTATGACGCGCTGTTCAAGCGCGACAGCATTCGCCACATCATGGTGCGCCACGAACAAGGCGCGGTACATGCGGCGGAGGGATACGCCCGCTCCACAGGCAAGGTCGGCGTCGTGCTGGTGACGTCGGGACCCGGCGCGACCAACGCCGTCACCGGCCTTGCCGATGCGCTTCTTGATTCAATTCCGCTGGTCTGCATCACGGGACAGGTGGCGCGCGCCCTGATCGGCACCGATGCGTTCCAGGAATGCGATACCGTCGGCATCACGCGGTCCTGCACGAAATACAACTATCTCGTGCCGAACGCGCACAAGATCTCGACGATCGTGCACGAGGCGTTTCATATAGCGCGCAACGGTCGCCCAGGTCCGGTCGTCATCGACATTCCGAAGGACGTGCAGTTCGAGACGGGACTTTACACCGCCAGAGCCGACGCCCGCAAACGCAACTGCATCGTCACGCCGCCCGTCAACCCGTTCGAAGTCGAGCAAGCGGTCAATCTGATGCGCCATGCGCGCCGGCCGGTTATCTATACCGGCGGCGGCGTTATCAATTCGGGGCGCGCCGCATCCGAGGCGCTGCGCACGCTGGCGCGCGAGACGGGATTTCCAGTGACCTCGACGCTGATGGGGCTTGGCGCTTTCCCGGCATCGGACCAGCAATGGCTCGGCATGCTCGGCATGCATGGCAGCCTTGAAGCCAACAGCGCGATGCATGACTGCGATCTGATGATCGCGATCGGCGCGCGCTTCGATGATCGCATCACCGGCCGCCTCGACGCATTTTCGCCGAATTCGCGCAAGATCCATATCGATATTGATCCTTCGTCGATCAACAAGAATGTCCGCATTGACCTCGGCATTGTAGGACATGCGGGCGCAGTGACGCAGGCGCTGATCGCCGAATGGCGCCGCCGCGACGCGCGCGAGCCCTATGACCCGGCGCGTCTTGCCGGCTGGAAGGTGCAGATCGACGCCTGGCGCGCGCGCAAATCGTTCAGCTATCGCGCCTGCGACCGGCGCATCAAGCCGCAATATGCGGTCGAGCGGCTCTATGCTCTGACGCGAGGCCGCGACGTCTATGTGACGACCGAAGTCGGCCAGCACCAGATGTGGGCGGCGCAGCATTTTCATTTCGACGAGCCGAACCGCTGGATGACATCGGGCGGGCTCGGCACGATGGGCTACGGCCTGCCGGCGGCGATCGGCGTGCAGGCGGCGCACCGGGACGCGCTTGTTATCGACATCGCGGGCGACGCCTCCGTGCAGATGACGATGCAGGAAATGTCGACCGCGCTCCAGCATGACTTGCCGGTGAAGATCTTCATCCTCAACAACGCCTATCTCGGCATGGTCCGCCAGTGGCAGGAATTGCTGCATGGCGGGCGCTATTCGCATTCCTATTCCGACAGCCTCCCCGACTTCGTGAAACTCGCTGAGGCTTACGGCTGCGTCGGGCTTCGCGCCGAGACGCCGGGCGATCTCGACGCGAAAATCATCGAGATGATCGAAGTGAAACGCCCGGTGCTGTTTGATTGCGTGGTGACGCGGCAGGAGAACGTCTTCCCGATGATCCCGTCGGGCGCGGCGCATAATGAAATGCTGTTCGGCGACCATCAGGTGACCGACGATGAAGTCAGCGATGACGGAAAGGCGTTGGTCTGATGACCGAGCCCGCATCCCAATCCGTCTATCCGGTGACGCGCGACGAGGGCGCAGCGCGCGAGGTCATACTTGCCGTCATCGTCGACAATGAGCCAGGCGTTCTGGCGCGAGTCGTCGGTCTCATCTCCGCGCGCGGCTACAATATCGAGAGCCTCACCGTCGCCGAGACTGATGTCGAAAAACATACGTCGCGGATCACCATCGTGACCAGCGGGACGCCCGCCAAGATCGACCAGATCAAGGCGCAGCTCGGCCGGCTGGTGCCGGTCCGGCGCGTCATCGACGTGACGCGCGAGGCCGACGCGCTCGAACGCGAACTGGCGCTCATCAAGGTCCTCAATAGCGGCGAGCACCGGCTCGAATCAATGCGCCTCGCCGATATTTTCCGCGCCCGCGCGCTCGACACCACGCACGCCTCCTTCGTGTTCGAGATCACCGGCGCGCGCGACAAGATCAACGCCTTCATCGATCTGATGAGGCCGCTCGGCCTCAGCGAAGTGTCGCGGACGGGCGTGTTGTCGATCCGCCGCGGCGCCGGAAGCGACTGACATGCGCAAGGAAGGCCGACACCTTCGACTTAGTCCCGCGCGGCGGAAAACGCCGCGCCGCTGAACGCTGTAATCATCAAAGGGACAAAGATCATGACGGCCAATGACCATGTGCGGATATTCGACACCACCTTGCGCGACGGCGAACAAGCGCCGGGCTTTTCAATGTCGACCGACGCCAAGCTGATCGTCGCGCGCGCCTTGAAGGCGCTGAAGGTCGACATCATCGAGGCGGGCTTTGCCGCCGCCTCTCCGGGCGACGCGGCTGCTGTGCACACGATAGCGGCGGAAATCGAGGGGCCTACGATCTGCTCGCTCGCCAGGGCCTCGATTGCGGATATCGAGGCGGCGGCGCGCGCCCTCGAGCCGGCGCGCAAGAAGCGCATTCACACCTTCATCGGCACCAGCCCGCTTCACCGCGACGCCAAGCTGAAAATGTCAAAGGCCGAAATCATCGCGCGCATCGGCGAGGTCGTCGCCTTCGCCCGGTCGCTGACGGATGACGTCGAATTCTCGCCGGAGGATGCGATCCGCACCGAGCGCGACTATCTGCTCGAAGCCGTGCAGGCGGCGATCGCCGCCGGCGCGACGACGATCAACATTCCCGACACCGTCGGCTACACGACGCCGGAGGAAATCGCCGAACTCTTCCGCTTTCTCGTCGCCAACGCGCCGCCGCATATCGTGTTCTCGACGCATTGCCATGACGATCTTGGCATGGCGGTCGCCAACTCGCTTGCGGCGGTTCGCGGCGGCGCGCGCCAGATCGAATGCGCGATCAATGGCATCGGCGAGCGCGCCGGCAATTGCTCGCTCGAGGAAGCGGTAATGGCGCTCAGCGTCCGCCGCGATTTCTTCGGCGTTTCGACCGGCATCGATACGACGAAACTCTACCCGGCGAGCGTCGCGCTCGCCCGCGTCACGCACAATCCGATCCCGCGCAACAAGGCGATCGTCGGCAGGAACGCCTTCGCGCATGAGGCCGGCATCCACCAGCACGGCGTCCTCGCGGACAGGCGCACCTATGAGATCATGGACGCGGAATCGGTCGGCCTCCCGTCGAACGCGCTCATCCTCGGCAAGCATTCCGGCAAGCACGCGGTCGTGGCCCGCATCAAGGCGCTCGGCTTTGACGTCTCGCCGCAGAAAATCGAGGATCTGTTCCCCGACTTCAAGCATCTCGCCGACACTTGCCGCGAAGTCACGGACGCCGACCTCGTCCGCCTCGTCACCGGCAACGCGAAGACCGACGGGCGCATCGGTCCGTGGCGCATGCGCAAGACCGAGCTGCGTGTCGATTTCGAAGTGGACGAAAAGCCCTTTGCCCGCATCACCATGGAGCACGACAATGGCGAGCGACGCACGGTGACGCATGAAGGGGAAGGGCCGATCGACGCCGCCTTCGCCGCCGTGTGCGCGGTGACCGGCGTTCCGGGGGCGATCAGCGTGCTCGATCTCCACCATGTCGCGAGCGAGGGCGTCGTGCGCGCCGAGGCGGTGATCGTGGTCGACGGCGAATTGTTTTCCGGCAAGGCGCATGAGGTCGACATCGCCGACGCGGCCGTCGCCGCCTTCGTCGCCGCCGTCAATCAGGCCGCCGCGCTGCAAGCCGGCGGCGTTTCAAGAAAGCTGGCTACGGCGGGAGTTTGATATGACGATCAATGCGACGACGTACATCTGGATGGATGGCGCGCTGAAGCCGTGGCGCGACGCGACCGTGCATGTGATGACGCATGCGCTGCATTACGGCACTTCGTTCTTCGAGGGGGTGCGCGTCTACGATACGCCGGAGGGGCCGGCGGCGTTTCGCCTCGCCGATCACATCGACCGTCTCTATGACAGCGCGGCGATCTATGGCTGCGTCATTCCTTATGAGCGCCAGACAATCCTCGACGCCTGCGCCGAGGTGGTGACGTCGAACCGGCTCGACAGCGCCTATCTGCGTCCGATCGTGTTTTACGGCTTTGGCGAGATCGCCGTCGCGCCGTCGCCGCATTTGCCGGTGCAGGTCGCGGTCGCGGGGTTTCCCTGGGGCGCCTATCTCGGCGAAGAAGGGCGCGAAAACGGCGTCGATGTCTGCGTGTCGAGCTGGCGGCGCGTTGCGCCCGGAACGATTCCCGCGGCGGCGAAAGCGGGCGGCAATTACCTGTCGGGCGTGCTGATTTCGACGGAGGCGAAACAGCGCGGCTTTGCGGAAGGGATCGGCCTCGACGTCAATGGGCTCGTTTCCGAAGGGGCCGGCGAGAATCTGTTCGTGGTGAGCAAGGGCAAGCTCTTCACGCCGCCGGTCGCCGCGTCGATCCTGCAAGGCGTCACCCGCGACACCGTCATCACGCTCGCCCGCGAAGAAGGGCTCGAGGTTGTTGAGCAGGCGATGCCGCGCGAGGCGCTCTATCTCGCCGACGAGATTTTCTTTACAGGTACCGCGGCGGAGATCACGCCGGTGCGCTCGGTCGATCACCGCAAGACAAGAGCCGCCGGCCGCGGCCCCGTCACCGCCTTGCTGCAGGAACGGTTCTTCGGCCTGTTCAATGGTTCGACCGAGGACCGATGGGGATGGCTGCACAGGATCAAACCGGAACCAAAGAAGGCGAAACGTGAAACCGCAATCGCTGTTTGACAAATTGTGGGCGCGCCATGTCGTCGTTGACGAAACGGCCGACGCGCCGGCGGTTCTCTATATCGACCTTCATCTCATCCACGAAGTGACGTCGCCGCAGGCGTTCACCGTCCTCGCCGAACGCGGGCTGAATGTGCGCCGCCCCGACCGGACGCTGGCGACGCTCGATCACTCGACGCCGACGCTGCCGGCGGATGCGTCCGGTCGGCTCCCCTATGCGACGAAGGACGCCGAGGAACAGGTCGCGACGCTGATCCGGAATTGCGAGCGGCATGGCGTTCGCCTTCTCGGCCTCGGCGATCCGATGCGCGGCATCGTGCATGTGATCGGCCCGGAGCTTGGCCTGACGCAGCCCGGCAAGACCATCGTCTGCGGCGACAGCCACACCTCGACGCATGGCGCGTTCGGCGCGCTCGCCTTCGGCATCGGCACGACCGAGGTCGGCCATGTGCTGGCGACGCAATGCGTGTTGCAACGAAAGCCGAAATCGATGCGCATCATCTTTGACGGCGACCCGCCGAAAGGGGTTTCCGCCAAGGACATGGCGCTGGCGATGATCGCGGAGATCGGCGCCGATGGCGGTCAGGGCCATGCCGTCGAATTTGCCGGCCCGGCGATCCGCGCGCTGTCGATGGAAGGGCGGATGACCCTCTGCAACATGTCTATCGAAGCCGGCGCGCGCTTTGGCATGATCGCGCCGGACGAAAAGACCTTCGCTTTCCTCGAAGGGCGCCGATACGCGCCGCAGGGCGAGGACTGGCGCCGGGCTGTCGACGACTGGCGCCAACTTGCGACCGAGGACGGCGCGAAGTTCGACCGCGAGGTCCGGATCGACGCGGCGCGCCTCTCGCCGATGATCACCTTCGGCGTGTCGCCGGACGCCGCGGCGCCCGTCGATGCGATCGCGCCGGCGCCGGTGAGCGATCATGAGAAGCTCGCGGCCGACTACATGAAATTCAACGCCGGCCGTCCGTTCACCGAAGCAAGGGTCGACCGCGTCTTCATCGGCAGCTGCACCAATTCGCGGCTTGAGGATCTGCGCATCGCCGCTGAGGTGATGCGCGGGCGGAAAGTGAAAGCGGGCGTCGTCGCGCTGATCGTTCCCGGCTCCGAGCAGGTGAAGCGCGACGCGGAGGCTGAAAATCTGCACCGCGTCTTTCTCGACGCAGGCGCTGAGTGGCGCGAGCCCGGCTGCTCGATGTGCATCGCGATGAACGGCGACGAAGGGCGTCCCGGCGATCTTGTCGTCTCGACGTCGAACCGCAATTTCATCGGGCGGCAAGGGAAGGGCGTCCGGACGGTGCTCGCCAGTCCCGCAACGGCGGCGGCGTCCGCGATCGAAGGCCGGATCGCCGACCCGCGGCCCTATCTCGAGGCGCGTCATGTCGATTGAGCCGATCAGAAAAGTCACCTCGCGCACGGTCGTGCTTCCGCAGGAGAATATCGACACCGACCAGATCGTCCCGGCGCGATTCCTGACGACGACGACACGCGAAGGTCTCGGGCGCGCGGCGTTCTACGACTGGCGCTATGACGAGAACGGCCAACCAAGAAATTCTTCGCTGTTCAACGGCGTCAACCCGCAAACGCACCGAATTCTCGTCGCCGGCCAGAATTTCGGCTGCGGATCGTCGCGCGAACACGCGCCCTGGGCGCTTCTCGACTTCGGCTTTCGCGTCGTCATCTCGTCCGACATCGCCGACATCTTCAAGAGCAACGCGCTGAAAAACGGGCTGCTCCCCGTCACCATCGACGCGGCGACGCACTTGCGACTGCTTGCCGCGCCTGGCGCCGAGGTGACCGTCGATCTTGAAGCGGAGACCGTGACGCTGGCGGACGGCGCCCGTGTGTCGTTCAAGGTAGAGCCCTTCGCGCGGCGCTGCCTGCTCGACGGCGTCGATCCGCTCGGTCATCTCCTGAATGAGATGCCGGCGATCGAGGCGTATGAGGCGCGCCCATGAGTCATCGAATCGCTTATCTCCCCGGCGACGGCGTGGGGCCGGAAGTCTCCGCTGCGGCGCGCGTGGTGATGCTGCGCGCGGCCGATATTTTCGGCGTCCGGCTGAAATTCGACGATTTTGATTTCGGCGGCGTCGCCATCGACCGGCACGGCGACCCTTTGCCGCCGGCGACGCTGACCGCCTGCCTCGAGGCGGATGCGGTCTTCCTCGGCGCGGTCGGCGGACCGAAATGGGACAAGGGCGGGCCGCGGCCGGAGACCGGGCTTCTGGCGCTGAGGAAGCATCTTGGCGTCTACGCCAATCTGCGCCCCGTCCGCGTCATGCCGGGGATGGAGAAACTCTCGCCGCTGACGGCGGACCGCGCCAAGGATGTCGATATTCTCATCATCCGTGAGCTGACGGGTGGGCTCTATTTCGGCGAAAAGCATGAGGGGCAGGACCGCGCCAGCGACAATTGCGCCTATACGCGCGAGGAAGTCCTGCGCGTCGCCCGCATCGCGTTCGAGGCGGCGCGCGGCCGCAAGGGAAAGGTGACCTCCGTCGACAAGGCGAATGTGATGGCGACCTCGCGCCTGTGGCGCGCCGCCGTCGTCGCGCTGCATGAGGCGGAATACCGCGATGTCGAGCTTGAGCATGTCCTCGTCGACGCGATGGCGATGAAGCTGATCCAGCGCCCGGCGGCGTTCGATGTCGTCCTCACAGAAAATCTCTTCGGCGACATACTCTCCGACGAAGCGTCGGTGATCGCCGGGTCAATCGGATTGGCGCCATCGGCGTCCTTGGGCGCGGGCGCGCGCGGGCTCTACGAGCCGATCCACGGCTCGGCGCCCGATATTGCGGGCGAAGACAAGGCGAACCCGGCGGGCGCGATCCTGTCGGGCGCATTGCTGCTGCGTTTCAGTCTGAAAGAAGAAGCCGCC
>JBGSNB010000515.1:0-4279 GCA_041739835.1 Parvularculaceae bacterium
GGGCTTCACGCCGGCGGCGCCGCAGCGGCCCGACGGCAAGACGCTCTTCACCGGCTAAATGTCAGGCGGCGCCGTCGGGGAAAGGCGGCGCGTCCGCTGATGGTCCGCGATAGCGTGTGAAGAACGAGGTTCGATGGAAGCGCCAGCGATCGCCGGCAAGGCGCGGCGAGCTGACGAAGTCGCCGATGAATGAGGTTCCGTCGTTGAAATCCTCGCGCAGGCGATAGCGGAAATGCGCGATCGAGCCGGAGATATCGAGAGAGACCGGAACAAGCTGCGCGGCGATCGCGTAGTTGCCGGCGTCGTACCATCGCTTGACGCCGGCGAGGAATTCCGGCCGCGCCATCAAGGCGTCGCCATTCGGCCAGTTGACATAGTCCGGATCGAACTGCGACTCATACGCGGCGAAACCCTCTCTTGCGAGAATGAGCGCAACATTTTCTTCAAGGGAGCGAATGGCGCGCGCGTCATCCCGCGCGGCGCCAAGCGCGGCCGAGGCAGGCGTTGCGGCGACGAGAGCCGCGCCCGTCGAAATCATTTGTCGTCTGTTCACTCCGCTGTCCCGCTTGGGTTCGAGCGATAGTCGACCGAATTGCTCTTGTAATCAAAGAAGTCGGAATGACGCGCCACCTTGCCATTCTTGACCTCGATGACGGTGACGATCGGGTTTGCGCCAGTGAACGCCTGACCGTCCTTTGTCTCGCCCTTGTAGGATAGATTGGCGACGTAAACGACGACTCCGGCGCTCTCATAACGGCGCTCGAGATCGTAGGCGACCGAAAAACTCCTGTAGCCGGCGGCGTAGGCGCCGAGGTTTTTGAGAATGGCTTCCTTGCCTTCGAAAATGAACGGACCCCCGCCCGGAACCTGTCCAACGGAGGTCGGGTCGTAGAAGACCGCGTCGTCGGCGTAGAACGGAGCCAACTTCGTCACGTCGAAACTGCTGTAGACCGCGAGGTAGTCGTCGGCGATCCGGATCGTCTCCGCGCTTGCGGCGTCGTCCGCTGCGAAAGCGGGCGTTGCGGCCGCAAGAATCGCGGCGAAGAATGCGTATTGGCGTTTCATGGTCTCTCCCTGTGCGTTCGCCGGCAGCAGGACCCGCAATCGCTTTTTCGGGCAAGGACGCAGCCGCAGGCTTTGCGACGAAACGCTCGCGGTGAGCGCCGAGGCGCCGCCGGTCACGAAATCTTGAGCGTCATCTTGATCGGGCCTTCGGCCCTGCCATGCACGAACTGGTCGACATAGGGATTGTCCGTGCGATCGATCTCCGCCGCCGGCCCGCGCCAGACGATGCGGCCCTGATAGATCATCGCGATGTCGTCCGCGATCTTGCGCGCCGAGGTCATGTCATGGGTGATTGAAATCGCAGTCGCGCCAATCGCTTTCACGCGCTCGACGATGAGACGGTTGATGACGTCGGCCGTGATCGGATCGAGGCCGGTCGTCGGCTCGTCGAAAAAGAGGACTTTCGGATCGGCGGCGATCGCCCTTGCAAGCGCGACACGCTTTTGCATGCCGCCGGACAGCTCCGACGGCGCAAGGTCGCCGACTTCCGCGGGAAGACCGACCTGCGCAAGGCAATCGATCGCGCGCGATCTGGCTGCGCCTCTCGGCACCCCGTCGCCATGGATCAGCCGAAAGCCGACATTCTCCCAGACCTTCAGGCTGTCAAAGAGGGCCGAACCCTGGAACAGCATGCCGATTTCCCGGGTCCGCCGCGATCGTTCGTGGGCGGAGAGCTTCAGAAGATTGACGCCGTCGACAAGGATCTCACCAGCGTCCGCCGGAATCAGCCCCAGGATGCATTTCAACAGCACGGACTTGCCTGTGCCCGAACCTCCGATCAGCACCAGCGATTTTCCCGCCGCGATGTCGAGATCGATCCCGCGCAACACCTCTTTGGCGCCGAAGGATTTCTTCAGGCCCCGGATCGAAATCTTGGCGGGCGCGTCGCTCATCTCAGAAATCCACAAAGAGCGAGGTCATGATGTAGTTCGACGCAAGAATGGCGACCGCCGAAGCGACGACCGCCGAGCGCGTCGCATTGCCGACGCCCTGCGCGCCGCCGCGGCTCTTGTAGCCGTAATAGCAGCCCATGACCGAGATCAGGAAACCGAATACGCCCGCCTTGACAAGGCCAGAAGTGACGTCGCCGAGCGTCAGGAACTGGTCGATATTGCGGATATAGGTCGCGCCTTCGAATTCGAGTGCATAGACCGCGACCAGCCATCCGCCATAAATGCCGATGAGATCGGCGACCAGAACGATGAACGGCAGCATCAGGGTCGTCGCCAGGATGCGCGGCGAGATCAGGTATTTGAACGGATCGACCGCCAGCGTCGACATGGCGTCGATCTGGTCGGAGACGCGCATTGCGCCGAGTTCGGCGGCGATGCCGGACGACGATCGCCCCGCCACCATCAGCGCCGCAAAGCCCGGCCCCAGTTCGCGCACAATTGAGACCGAGAGGATTTGCGGCAGGAAGGTCTCGGCGTTGAAGCGCAGCGATCCGTCATAGATATTGAGCGCGAGCGCCGCGCCGGTGAAGATCGCGGTGAGGCCGACGACGGGCAGCGAATTGAAGCCGATCCTGACCGCAGCGTTCAGGAATTCGCGCGTGTAGAACGGGCCGGACACCCAGGCGAAAGCGCCGCGCAGCGCGAAGATCGACATCGCGCCGATTTCCGACAGCAATGCGATCGCAGCGCGTCCAAGGGCGGCGGCCGGGTTCATCGGTCAGTTCCCCTCGGCGCCGGAAAACCGGTCGTCTGCCGGCGCGCCCGCAAAGAGGTAGCGACGCTCTACCCGCCCGCCAAGCCCCCGGCGCGGGCGCGCAAGGCCGCCAATGCCGGTCAACAGCTCGTAACCGATTGTTCCGCAGGCGTTCGCGGCGTCTTCGATCGGCAGGCTCGGACCGAAAAATTCGGCGCGGTCTCCGGGCGCCGGGCGCGCTTTCAAGGCGGTCGCGTCGAGCACGATGAGGTCCATCGACACGCGCCCGACGATTGGACAGAGCGCGCCGCCAAGATGCGCCTGCGCGCGATTGGAGCCGGCGCGAGGATACCCGTCGCCATAGCCCAGCGAGACCGTCGCCAGCGTCATGGCCGATTTTGCGGCGAAGGTCGCGCCATAGCCGACGTTCTCACCGGCCGGGATGTCATGAACCTGGATCACCGGCGCTGTCAGCCGCGCCACCGGCGCAAGGCCGGATGTGCGGACGTCCTGCGGACTGACGCCGTAAATGCCGACGCCGAGCCTTAGAAGGTCAAAGCCGAACGCCGCACCGATCAAGGCGCCTCCGGAAGACGACAGGCTCTTTCGCGCCTTCGGGAAGGACGACGCGATGGCGGCGAACGCCGCGCGCTGGCGCTCATTCATCGGATGCGCGGGGTCGGACGCGCAGGCGAGGTGGCTCATCGCCACGTTGATATTCAGGCGCTCGATGCCGCGAAGGGCGCCGACATCCGACGGCGGCATGCCGAGTCGGTGCATGCCGGTATCGATATTCGCCGCCGCCGGCGCGCCGTCCATACTGCGGGCCCAGAGCCGCGCCTGTTCGAGCGAATTGAGGACCGGCGTCAGTCGATGCGTGCGATAGGCGGGCAGCGTTTCCGCGAAAGGGCCGTTGAAGACGAAGATCTCCGGGCCGGCGCCGACCGCGGCCCGCAGCGCCGCGCCCTCCTCGGAATAGGCGACGAAGAACGTGCGGCAATTCTCCTTTTCTGCGAGCACCCGCCCAACCGCCGCGGCACCGAGCCCATAGGCGTCGCATTTGACGACCGCCGCCGCTTCAGCGCCGGGGCAGGCGGCGGCAAGGCGCCGGTAATTCGCGCAAAGCGCGGCGAGATCGATCTCAAGCGTCGAATTTTGAAGGGTCATCAGGCCTGATCGCAGGAAAGGGGCGCATCTTTAGGGACAATCGGCGGCGGCGCAAAGGCAAGCAGCAGGGTCGGCTCCGAATGTCCCCCAGGACGTCCAAAAATAAATTTGCCGGAGCTTGTCACACTGGCGGGGTGTATTTCGTCTTAGCGTCAGGAATCGGAGGACGACTTGGTGAAAAGGTTAATCGCAGCGGTCATCGGCGCTTTGTCGGCCGGCAATGGGGCCGTCATGTTGGCGGCGGGAGAGGCTTGGTATGGAACGACGCCGGGTGTCGCTGACACCGGACCTTACAATCCGCATTTTGTCGCGGATGTCGGCGCCGCCTATCTCGTCGCAGGCTTGGCCTTGCTGGCGCGGGCGCGGCGTCCGGACCTTTGGCCGGCGGCGGTCGCGGGCG
>JBGSNB010000536.1:0-2668 GCA_041739835.1 Parvularculaceae bacterium
CTCGACGCGCGCGCGTTGAACGTCGAGCGCGCGCATGCCCTTGACCGGGTGAATGTGGAGCGCCGCGACGCGCATTAGCCGCCGATCATCGACGTCGCCAGGCTTTCCGCAACGCCCGGCGGCGGCGTCGCGCTTGCGGGCACGAAAAAGTCGGGGAACAATTTGCGCGAGGGATCGACGCGATATTTCTCGAAATCCCTGACGCCATGCTCATAAAGGAAATTGTCATCGATCACGAAATTGCCGGTGAATTCGCGCGACGGCTTGGTGAAGATCAGATGGGCGCAGTCGGAGAGGATATCGACAGTGCGCGATCCCTTGATCATCGCGTCGCCGCCGAGCGCGAATTCGACCGCCGCCGTCGCGATCGCCGTCCGCGGCCACAGCGCGTTGAAGGCGATTCCGTCATTCTTGAATTCTTCCGCCATCCCGAGGACGCACATCGACATCCCGTATTTGGCCATCGTGTAGGCGACATGGCCGCCGAACCATTTAGGGCTCATGTCGAGGGGCGGCGAGAGCATCAGCACATGCGGGTTGGCGGATTTTTTCAAATGGGGAATGCAGGACTTCGAAACGACGAACGTCCCGCGGGAATTGATCGAATGCATCAGGTCCCAGCGTTTCATGTCGGTCGCTTCGGTTCCCGTCAGCGAGATCGCCGAGGCGTTGTTGACGCAGATATCGATGCCGCCGAAGGTCTCGACGGTCTTGGCGACGGCCGCCTGCACCTGGTCTTCAAACCGGATGTCGACGATGAGCGGCAGCGCCTTGCCGCCGGCCTTCATGATTTCCTCGGCGGCGGTGTAGATCGTCCCCGGCAGATGCTTGTGCGGCTCGGCGGTCTTGGCGGCGATCGCGATATTGGCGCCGTCCTTCGCAGCGCGCAGCGCGATCGCAAGCCCGATCCCGCGCGAGGCGCCGGTGATGAAGAGGGTTTTTCCCTTGAGCGATGACATGGCCGACCGTCCTTTCGATTGAGCGGCCGACCATAGCGAAGTTGAGGCGAATTGTAATCGCCTTCAGGCGGCGGCGCCGGCCCGGCAGCCGCAGCCGATGACGCCGCAGGCTTCGTCGAAGGAGTGGACGCGCTCCGTCACCTCGCGTTTTCGCTCCTCCCCGCCGATCGTCTTCGACGTCCACACGACGCCGATCGCAACGTGATCGCCGATGATCGCGCAGCCGAGGCCATGCGCATCGACATGCCGCTTGATCTTCAAAAGCTCGTCCATCTTCGTCTCATCCTTTCAATATGAGAGGGAAATATCTCCCCGATCCGGCCGCCGTCCTGCTTCAGGAGGCTCAACGGAGGATGAACGAAGAATGCGGCAAAGTTCCGGCGCTGTAAAGAAATAATCCGTAGAGAGACTTTTTCGAAAATTGTATGCGTCGCGAGATCGCCTGATCTCACGCGCAAGCGCGCCAGAAAAGATTGATCACATCAATGCGAGGCGCGGCGTTGAGACGCATCGGCAGGCCGACCATGCCGGTTCCGGAGGTGACAAAGACGCTGCCGCGTTCGGCCTGCGCAAGGCCGTAGCGGGTGACGCGGCACGCGGAAGTCAGCGCGCAGGGGACGAGCGGAATGTTGATCTGTCCGCCATGCGTGTGTCCCGCGATGAGAGGATCGACCGCCTCGCGCGGGCGCCGCGCCGGAATGCTTGCGGGATTATGCGCCAGGACGAGACGCGCCGATCCGCCTGAAGGAAGGCAGCGCGCAAGCGACGCCTCATGCTCGACCGTCAGCAACAGCTGCGGCGCGATGAAACGCCGCCGCCGGGAAATCGAGATAGCTCGCGTAGAAAATCACGAGCTTCAGGACTTCGAGCGGTCCAAGGTCGATCATGCCGGACGGCAATTGTCGCGCAGCCAGCGCGCGAAGTCGGTCTCGCTGACTTCGCCGCTCGCAAACGCCAGCATCGTCGCGGTCGCTTCCGGTTCGGGCGCGGTGAGCGAATATCCGGCGAGTTGCAGGAATAGTGCGGAGGTCAGGAATGCGGTCCGTTTATACCCATCGACAAAGGGAGGATTGCGAACAATGCCGAAGGCGTAAGCGGCAGCGAGGTCAAAGGCGTCGGGGTCGCCACAGGCGGCGAGATTTCCCGGGCGCGAGGGCGCTTTCGAGCAAACCCTCGTCGCGCACGCCGCCAGCGCCGCCAAAAGCGGCCAACGATTTTGCGTGCGCTCCGAAAACGGAGCTCTTGGGGACCCATTTCCAGGGCATGCGCGCTTACTTCGCCAACGCGCGCAGCGTGTTCGGATAACGCGCCATTATCATTTCAGCGCGCCGCATGGGGTCTTCAAATTCAGCGTCCTTGCGATGGAGCCGGAGACCGGTCTCGGTCTTGGTGATGAGAATTTCGTCGCCCTCGCTTGCGCCGAGCCGCGCCAACACGTCCTTTGGCAGGACGACGCCGAGCGAATTGCCGAGCTGGCGGACTTTAAGCGTATCGGGGCGGCTTGCCGACTTCGGCGACGCCAACGCGGCCGGATCTTCCGACAAACCCTTGGACTTGCGCGTCATGGCCGAGCTCGTGGTAACGGATGCTATAATTATAACATGCGTTATAATGCGTTATAACATGTCAACCCATGACGGCCGTCACCCCGTCAGCGCCGCGGGATCGAGACGGGCGAGCGGCCCGGCGCCGGCGGCGACGGCGGCGGT
>JBGSNB010000558.1:0-3911 GCA_041739835.1 Parvularculaceae bacterium
GTCGACGCCGAGCGGCGCGATGAAAGGCGCATGAACGCCGGCGCGCAATATCCGGCGCGCGAAGCTCTCGCTCGGAACCACGGTCTCGTCAAAGCGGCGCGCCAGCCGCCGCATATATGACCAGAACCAGAAGCAAAGATCATCGACGCGCGCGGCGCTGATCGCCGGGCTGATCAGGGACTGCGGGTACACGGCGACCGGGTCTTGATGCAGGAACAGCGCTTTTGCTGCGTCGCCCCGCCACGTCGCCGCCATCCAGCCGCCGCGCCAGGTCGACGAGCCTTCGACGATCTGCGGCGCCAATTGATCGAGGATCTCGTGCACGGGCCGCATGTCGGCGAACAGGTGATAGCGGTGATCAAACGGCAGGACGGGCGATCGCACCCAGAAAATCTCGCCGCCGAGCCTGCTCTCGCGGCGATCGGCCGGGCCTGGCGCAATGATGGTGGCCCTGATCCCGGCCTTTGCGGACGCCTCCAGTTTTTGATGCGCATAAGTCCGGACGCCGCCGCCGAAATCGCTGAAGAACTCTGAAATGTCGACAAGACGCATGCGATGCGCTCCACGAAGCCCCGACGCGGCTATCGTGAAATTGTGACAGTCATTTCATCGCGATATTTTTAGTTCGATCACAAATGATCGCGGCGAACGATCTCCTGATAGTCCGCGACCAGACGATCGAGAATCGCGTCCCACTGGAAGGAGGCGCTCTTCGTGCGCGCGGCGACGGCCATGCGCATCCGTTGCGCCGGATCCTCCGCAAGCCGCTCAATCGCCTTGGCGAACGCCGTCGAGTCTTTGGCGTCCGCTATCAATAGTCCGGTTTTTCCGTGCTCTGTCAGCGAACGGCTTCCCGACGCCGCCGCGCAGATGCAGGCAAGCCCTGACGCCATCGCTTCAAGCGTGACATTGCCGAATGTCTCGGTGATGCTCGGGTTGAAAAAAATGTCGGCGCTCGCATAGGCGCGCGCAAGGGCCTCGCCCTGAAGATAGCCGGTAAAGACGGCGTCAGGCGCCATCGCCGCGAACCGCTCACGTTCGGGGCCGTCGCCGACGACGAGGCCGCGGATGCGCGAATTTGACGCGTGCGCTTCTTTCAGCGCCGCGGCGAAGACGTCGATGCCTTTTTCGAGCACGACGCGGCCGACGAAGGCGACGACCGTGTCGCCGTCTCCAAAGCCGACGCTGCGCCGCCAGGAAACGTCGCGCCGCGCCGGATTGAACAGCGCCTGATCGACCCCGCGCGCCCATAGGCGGATATCGTCGCCGATCCCGTCGCGTTTCAATTCATCGACCATCGACTGCGAAGGGGCGTATACGCGCGCGCACCGGCCATAGAAGTAACGCAGGTAGCTCGTCACATGGCGCTCAAGCCAGGCCATGCCGTAATAGCGCGGATAGGTGTCAAACCGCGTATGGAAGGAGGCGACCGCCGGAATGCCGCGCTCGCGAGCGTAGTTCAGCGCCGACAGTCCAAGCCAGTCCGGCGCTGCGACCTGCACGATCGTCGGCGCGAAAGCGTCGAGACGACGGCGCGCGGCGTCGCTGAGGCCAAGCCCGAGGCGATATTCGCTGCGAGACCCCGGCAGGGCGATCGATGGAACCGAAACGAGTTCGCCGGAATGCCGAAAGGCCGGCGCCTTGGTCGTCGGCGCGAAGACCAGCGCCTGATGGCCGCGAGTCTCAAGATGCGCGACGAGTTTGTTCAGCGCCCGCACCGGGCCGTCCATCACGTAATTATAGTTGCCGGAAAACAGCGCGAGCCGTAGCGGCGCGGCGATGGCGCCGGCCAGATTCGGCGTCGTTCTTGCCAATTGAGCGCTGGTCATATCGGGCCCGGCTTAGCTCAAAAATCCGCGAATAAAAACCGCCGCCGGCGATCAGCCGTCAAGACGCCCTTCCGCCCAGTCCCAGAACAGCGCCGAAATGTCGGGCCCGCCGAAGCGGCGGATCTCCTGGACGCCGGTCGGCGACGTGACATTTATCTCGGTCAGGAAGTCGCCGATGACGTCGATGCCGACAAGGATGAGCCCGCGCTCCGACAGCGCGGGGCCGATGCGGTCGCAGATTTCCTGATCGCGCTCGGTCATCTCGACCGCTTCGGCTTTGCCGCCGACATGCAGGTTCGACCGCGTCTCGCCGCTGGCGGGGATGCGGTTGATGGCGCCGACCGCCTCGCCGTCGAGAAGGATGATGCGCTTGTCGCCCTTCCTGACATCGGGCAGGTATTTTTGCGCGATGACGGGCTCGGCGAAGGCCTGCATGAAAAGTTCGGTCAGCGCGTTGAAGTTGGAATCGTCCGAAGACAGACGAAAAACGCCGGCGCCGCCATTGCCGTAAAGCGGTTTCAGGATGATGTCGCCGTGCTCCTCGCGGAACTCGCGGATACGCGCCAGGTCCCTCGTAATCAGGGTCGGCGGCGTCAGGTCGGGAAATTCGGCGACGAAGAGTTTTTCGGGGGCGTCGCGGATCGATCGCGGATCGTTGACGACGAGGACGCCGGGACGCAGGCGCTCAAGCAAATGCGCGGCGGTGATATAAGCCATGTTGAATGGAGGATCCTGGCGGACAAGGACAATGTCGGCGCCATGAAGGTCGAGCGTCTCCTCGGCGCCGAGCAGGGCATGCGCGCCCTGTTCGCGCTTCAACGAGACGACTTTGCGCGCCCGGGCTGACACGCGCCCGTCCCGCATCGCCAGCATCGCGGGCGGATAGACCCAGATCTCAAAGCCGCGCCGATGCGCCTCAAGGGCGAGATCGAAGGTGGTGTCAGCGTTGACATTGACCGCTTCGATCGGGTCCATCTGGATGGCGATTTTCATGGGCGTATCCTTGCGGCGCTCGCTCCTGCGGTTAGGACGCCGGCCAGCGCCGATCAAGCGGAATCACCGAATGAAAGCCCCGGCAACGCTAAAGCGGCTGCACGAGAACGTGACTGACGACCCGCTCGACGCCGGCGATCGACCGCGCAATCTCGAGCGCCGCGGTGAGCTGGGCCTGCGTCCGCGTGACGCCGATCAGGTAGACGGCGCCGTTGGAGACCGAGGCCTTGAAATCGCCGCTCTTGACGTCGCCGTCGGCGATCAGGCGCGCGCGCAAGGTCGCGTCGATGCGCGAATCCTCGAAGCCCTGGCCGAGCGAAGTGCCGCCGCCGACCATCACCTCGTCGATGACCTGATCGACGCCGCTCGCCTTGAACGCGTTCTCGATCAGTTTGCGCCGCCCCTCTTCCGACTTCATGGTGCCGGTCAGCATCAGCCGTCCCTCGAAGATCGTCAGGTCGATGTCGCCATAATCATGCGTGCGATCGGCGAAGAGCACCGATTTGAGTTCGGCGTCGGCGCCTATATCGGTCAGGCTCTGGTCGAGATTGCGGCTTGAAGCGCATCCGGATGCGGCGACAAGGACGGCGGCGAGGGCGACGACAAAGGGCTTTCTCATGAGCACGCTCCTGACGATGCGCCATAGGCGCAAATTGCTGATGCCGTGCGCCGCCCATCGGCGGCAAGCCCGCTCAGGCCCTGGCGCGCCAGGCGTCGCGAACAAGCGTGACGCGAATGCCGGCGACCGCAGCGATGTCATATCGCACCGCGAATTCGCCCAAATGAGGGCGAAGCGCCAGATAGCGCGCGGCGGCCTGTTCGAGGCGAAGGCGGTTTCTCGGCGTGACGGCGAACACCGCCGCGTCTTTGGTGTTGCGGGACTTCACTTCGACAAAGGCGATCAATCGGCCGCGCCGCACGACAAGATCGGCTTCTCCTCCCGATGCCCTGAATCGCCGGTCCAATATCTCATAGCCGCGGAACAGATAGGCGAGGGCGGCAAGGCGTTCGGCCAGTCGGCCCTTGCGTTCGGCGGCGCGACGATCGGGGCCCTTCGCGGTCGCTCGCGTCACGTCGGAGCCTTCAACC
>JBGSNB010000567.1:0-5793 GCA_041739835.1 Parvularculaceae bacterium
ACCGCCGCCGCGAGAGCGCCAGGTCGCGAGCGTGCAGGGCGGGACGCCGGTCAGCTGGGCAGCTGTGTGCGCGTTCACCGCTTCGTCGAACCAGCCGGGATTGGTGCGGACGATTTCCTCGAGTGATGGAGGGGTTAAATACGTTTCAGACATTAGCGTGGACTCCTCGTTACTGAACGAGCCGAGCCCGGCACAGGCGAAACCGGCGAAATACCGAAATGATTTCGTCAAATCAGCATTGGCGTGGCGCAAAGAGGCGCAACGCTGCTATGCGGATCTGGTCGGCCGGCGGAAGGGTCTGCGCGCCGGACGGTCACGCGCCCCCAGGTAGCTTTGTGGCGGCCGGCCATCTGCGTGGATGATTGCCTAACTGGCGGAAGATTTTAATTGCGGGAACGTATTTTATATGGTACATTTGAACCTTATATGGTACTGGCGGGATGCCTGACCAGCCGAAAAGACTGCCGGTCGTCTTTTACGAAGCCGGCAGCGGCGCCGAACCGGTCCGCGA
The DNA here is from genome assembly GCA_041739835.1 of Parvularculaceae bacterium. Lineage (GTDB taxonomy): Bacteria > Pseudomonadota > Alphaproteobacteria > Caulobacterales > Parvularculaceae > Amphiplicatus. The sequence goes on from JBGSNB010000567.1 coordinate 512, forward strand.
CTGGCTTGGCGATTTGTCCGCCGAGGATCGCCGCATCATCGGCCGCGATATCGCCCGCGTCGAATTCGGATGGCCGGTCGGCATGCCGGTCTGCCGTTCGCTTGGGCAGGGGCTTTGGGAAGTCCGCAGTTCGCTGCCCGGCGGCCGGATCGCCCGGGTGTTCTTCTGCATCGACGCCGGCGAAATGGTGTTGCTGCATGGCTTTGAGAAGAAGACGCAGAAGACGCCGGCGGTCGAACTTGAGAAGGCCAGGAAGCGCATGAAGGAGGTGCTCGGATGAGCCGGAAACGTAAAAAGCATCACGGGTCTTCGTTTCAGGACTGGCTGAAATCCGAAAGGATTCAGGAGGAAGCGAATGCAGCCGCCATCAAGGCGGTCGTTTCCTGGCAGCTCGAAATGGCGATGAAGGAGCAGGGGCTCACCAAGGCCGAGATGGCCCGCCAGCTCAATACGAGCCGCAGCCAGCTCGACCGCATCCTCGATCCCGAAAACGACACCGTGTCATTGGCGACGCTCTCTCGCGCCGCCGAGCTTGTCGGGCGGAAGTTGACGCTTGAATTAACGTAGTGGGGCAACGCGAAGGAGGTCTCAATCTACGCCAATTCAGCGCACCATCCCGCGCAACGGCAAGCGCAATCTCGACAAAACCCAATTGTTGGAAAAAGAATTCAGCGCTCAGATGATCGCTTGCGGCCGTCATGGCGACGAGCAGTCAATGCAGACTATTGCCGCAATTGGAAAATATGTCGTGCATACGGCGCTGGATCGTTGCGACGCTCGGTAGGTCTCCATCGTCGATGCTTTTGGCTGCAATCCGGCGCGCCTCATATGCAAGTTCCTTTTTCTGCATTCGCGGGTGTTCCTCGCGGAGCCTCATCAAAATTTCGGCGATTCGCGGCCACGATGATTTTTTCGGGCGCCCTTGACCCTTATTACCCTCCGTCCGTTGATGATTGAAAACCGACCCCGCCTGTCCGGGCCGCGCGGCGGTCGGCGTTTGAAGAAAGGCCGGTAGGGGAAGACCGTGATCCTCAAACCATGCACGCAGCTTTTGCTTTGGAGCGTAAGCACCGGCTAGGAAGCGCCGGCCGGAAAGCGGAAAATGGTCGAGCGGTGTTTTCGAAAGCGCCGTGTACGCCTCTTCTTTGCCGCTTGTCATAGTCAGGTCCTCTAGCAGCGACGACCATTGATCGCCGTGGCCGGGGAGCGCATCCATCGAATGCATGACGCTTGTCACCGTTGACCGATTGGCGCCGAAATATTCCACTGGTCGTGGCGAAAGCATTCGCTGTTCCGGTGAAAGCCAGACGGCCGGCGTTTCGATCAGGATATGCAACCAATTTTCTGGCGCATTCCGCTTTTTGAGAGCTTCGTCATCAAAGAGACTGACCGGAGGCGGATCGAATTCGCCGACGAAAATCGCGCGGGAAAACTGGTCCAACACACTGGCGGGGCTGGTCGTTGGATTTTCTTTCGCGATCAGCACGGCAGCGCGTCCGAGCTTAATGAAGCGTTCGTCTAAGGGCGATATGTGGTCGGGCATGGCACGCTACTCCTTCCGATGGCAAGCAAAGTAGAATTCGAGGCCGTCGGAAATTCAAGCGGGGAAATTTCCAATTCGCGAGACCGCGCCGAAAACTGCCGCAACGCTCCGCAAATTACCGCAGAACGCCGCAAACGGCCGCAATGCGCCGCAACTTCACTTGGGGAGGATAAGTCAGTGCGATTTGCAAAACTATGCCCCGCCTTTTCAATCGCCCATCGCCTCGCTGATCGACGACGCGGCGCGCTCAGCGACTGCAACGCGCGCATCCTGCGCATAGTGAATATAGCGCTGGGCCGTCGCCAGCTTCTTGTGTCCCAAGGCGGTCATGATGTCTGCGGCCTGTGCTCCTTGCATGGCCATGTGGGACGCGAGGCTGTGCCGCAATCCGTGAAGACCGATACCGCCGGGAAGCGCGGCCTCTTTCCGGATTTTTCGCCACGCATTGGTGACGTTGATCCGCGACGGCGCGCCTTTGCGCGAAGGCGGATAGATTCGGCCCGATTCATCCATGGCCATGGGCCGAAAGACCAAATCTGTCGGCGCCTCTGGCGACAGACTGGCAAGAATGTCGAGCGCACGCACGGGAAGCCCGATTACACGCGGCGCATTTGTTCGTCGGCCCGTCTTGTGCCTTTCCGGCGGGATGGTGATAAGGCGCTTTTCAAGATCGACCTCGCGCCATTCGAGCCCAGCGATTTCGTCGCGACGTGCGCCGGTCAGCGCAATCAGCCGAATGATGTTAGCGACCGCCGGGCGCAGACGATTGTCCGTTTCCATCCTGGTCAGCGTTTCGAACAAACGACGATAATCGTCGCTGTCGCGCATGACGACCTCGCGGCGGCCATCACCGCCATTGTCAATATCGCGTGCGGGGTTGTGGCTGACGAGCCCTTCTTTCACTGCCCATGAAAGGACAGCAGCGAATATTCGCATAGATTGACGCGCCGCGCCTTCGCCGCCCTTCACGATCGAGCGGGCGCGCCATCCGGTTTTTTCATCGCGCGCCGTTTTGCCGGAAACGATATCGCGGCGCGCTTTCTTGACCTCTTCGGTCGTCAGCTTGGCGGCGATTTTTTGGCCGAGGAGAGGGCGCAGATGATTTCCAATGCGGCCCTTATCGGTTTCTCGCGTACTGCGCGCTTTCTCAGCGAAGGCTTCGCTGGCGAGATAGGCGTCGAGCAGATCGCTGACGGTCAGCGCGCTTCTTGCCGCCGCCTTGTTTTCCAGCGGGTCGCCGCCCTTGCGGATCATGTCCAGCATCTCAAGCGCGTGTTGCCGCGCCTGATCCGGCGTCAAAGAGCCGACCTTGCCGATTGTCGCGCGCCGGGCGCGCCCTTCAGCGGTCCGATATTGGAGAACGAAACTCTTGAGCCCGCTCGGGAAGACCGACAGCCCAAAACCCATCGGGCTCACGTCCCAAACGTAGTAGCGCTTGGCCGCAGGCACGCTTGAAGTAATCAGGTTAATTGTGATGCGCGGCAAAAAAGCGCTCCTTTTTCCTGCAAATTCAAGCCTGCTCACCCCGCTTCTGGGTAAGCACCTGGTAAGCAGGATCGCACAAAACAGGGCAAATTCAAGCGCTACCTCCGGAGTAAATTATCACGAAAAATAAAATGATTGCAGCAAGTTATCCAATTCCAGCAAACTCAGGCAATCAGGCGCAAAGGCATTGTACTGCACTGTCACGCCGGAGGCCGCGGGTTCAAGTCCCGTCACTCGCGCCATTTTCCCGATTTCAGCATGGTTTTCCGCCGCCCCGCGCATTCAGTTTGCGGGCGAAGTGCGCTAGTCGTGGCCGGCGTAAGCCGAACGTGCGGGTACAGGGGCGATATGAGGGCGTACGAACGATGGATAGGAGCCGCGGCGGCGATGGCGCTGCTCGCGGCCTGCGGCCAGAAACCGGCGAGTTCCGATCTCGCCGAGCCGCCGCCGGCGCCCTATGGCGAGGAAGAAGAAAATCCGGAAGTCTTTCTCGACACGATGGAGGTCGGCAGCCGCGAGCTTTACGCGGCGCGCGAGGCGGTGATGGCGGCGGCGAAAATTCCGGTCGGCGCGCGCGTCGCCGATATCGGCGCCGGCACCGGGCTTTATTCGCTGCTGTTCGCCAATGCGGTCGGCGCCGGCGGTGTCGTCTACGCGGTCGATATCGAGCCGCGCTTCCTGAAGCTGATCGGCCAGCGCGCCGCCGACCTCGACATCGGCAATGTCGTCGCCGTGCTCGGGCGCGAGACCGACATCACCTTGCCGCCGGGTTACGTCGACGTCGTGTTTATCGCCGACACCTATCATTATTTCTCCGACCGCGCGGCGATCATGCGGAGCGTGCGCGACGCGCTGGCGGCGGGCGGGCGCCTCATCCTTCTCGACTACACGCTCGACGAGACGCACAAGGACGACGCCGCGAGAGCCCATGTCCGCTTCGGCAAGGCGGGCCTCGTCGCCGAGATCCAGTCCTTCGGGTTTGCGCTGGTCGAGGAGCCGGCGGTCGAGGGCCTCAGCGACATCTACATGGTGGTCTTCGAAAAGGCGGCCGGCGACTGAACCGCAGGGTGGTCCAGGCGTCATGGAAAGAAGACGCGCCACAAGACCCGCTCCGGGATGAAAGCGAGCGCGCCTGCAAAGAGGAGGGCGCCGAAAAACAGGCCGCGCATTTCCTTGCGGTGCGTCGCCACATCGCCGCGCAGGATCGCGCGCACCGCCGCCAACAGACCGAGCAGCGTCAACGGGATGAGGAGGTGAATCGGGCTGTACCAGCCTTTCCACTGCGGCCCGAACATTTCCATCAACCCTGTGATGAATAGTGCGCTGAGGGCCGTCGCGAGCAACAGCGTCACGAAAATGACCCCTGCGGCGCGATGGACGACGTCGCCCTTGCGTCGGGTGAAGATGAACAAGCCGGCAAGAAACGCGGCGAGCGCCGCGGCGAGATGGATTTGTATCGCCGGCGAGGCGTGTATGATCGGCTCAAGGGACATGACTACTCCAAGGAGGTCGACGTTGAATTCCTGCAGACTTGTCCGTCTTGCGGCTGCGCCGCCACGCCGAATTCGGGAGCGCAGGCGGTTTTTTCGCGAATTGGCGCATAGAGCAGACGGCGATGCGTGAAATAAACGGGAATGAGGCCGGCAGCCGGGCGCGGCTTGCCGCCGAGATTCTGGCGGTCAGCGCGGCGCTTGGGACCTTCTTCGCGATTCTGGGGCCTTTCGGGTCGCATCGCCTCGGATGGCCGCTCGTCTGGATGGTGTGGACCGGAATGATGCTGGCTGGCGCGTTGTTCGCGAAGCTTGCGGTCGCGCTTGTGACAAGGCTGACGCCTGACGCCGGCGCCGCGAGATGGATCGGGGCGGTGACGGCGTTGATCGCCACGCCGCTGACGCTGCTTCTCGTCGGGTTTGAAGCCGCCTTTGGCGGCGAAATCCGCTTCGGCGGGCTCCCGGTCAAGGCGTTCAATGTGGCGGTCATCACCTTTGCGATCGTGTCGGTGAGTTGGCTGGCGGAGCAGCGCCGTCAGCAGGCTCCGGCGGCGGGGCCTTCGCCCTTCCTGCGCCGCATGCCGGCCAGGCTCGCCGGCGGCGCACTTTATGCGGTGTCGGCTGAGGATCATTATCTGCGGCTGCACACCAGCCGCGGGGAGGACGTCATCTTGATGCGGATGTCGGATGCGGTCGCCGAATTGCAGTCGGTCGACGGGATTCGAACGCACCGGTCCTGGTGGGTGGCGCGCGAGGGCGTCGAC
>JBGSNB010000019.1:0-3008 GCA_041739835.1 Parvularculaceae bacterium
CCCGCGCGACCAGCGAAGCGACGGCGCTCTTCGACGGCGACTGGCCGGTCGTCGAAAAGGCGGTCGCCGCGAAGATCGAAGCGCGCAAGCCCGCCGCCGATGCGGCGAGCGTCCGGCGCGAAACGCGCGATTCGATCAGCGCGCTGATGCTGATCCGCGCCTTCCGCATACGCGGGCACCTGATCGCCGATCTCGATCCGCTGCGGCAGACGAAGAAACCCTGGCATGCCGAGCTTGATCCCGCGACCTACGGCTTTGGCGACGCCGACATGGATCGCCCGATCTATATCGACAATGTGCTCGGCCTCGAGACGGCGACGCTGCGCGAGATCGTCGATATTTTGAAGCGCACCTATTGCGGGACCTTCGCGGTCGAGTTCATGCACATCTCCGACCCGGAGCAGAAATCCTGGATCCAGCAACGCATCGAGGGCAAGGACAAGGAAATCTCCTTCACGCCGGAAGGCAAAAAGGCGATCCTCAACAAATTGATCGAGGCCGAGGGCTTCGAGAATTTCCTGCACACGAAATACACCGGCACGAAGCGCTTCGGTCTTGACGGCGCCGAAGCGACGGTTCCGGCGCTCGAGCAGATCATCAAGCGCGGCGGCGCGCTCGGCGTCCAGGAAATCGTCATCGGCATGCCGCATCGCGGACGCCTCAACGTGCTCGCCGCGGTGATGGGCAAGCCCTATCACCATATTTTCCACGAGTTTCGCGGCGGCTCGGTGACGCCCGACGACATCGGCGGATCAGGCGACGTCAAATACCATCTCGGCGCCTCCTCGGACCGCGAATTCGACGGCAATCGCGTGCATCTGTCGCTGACCGCCAATCCCTCGCATCTCGAAGCGGTCGACCCGGTCGTCCTCGGCAAGGCGCGCTCGAAACAGGACCGCATCGAGCCCGGCGAGATCGAAACGCCGCGGACGCACGTGCTGCCGCTCCTGCTGCACGGCGACGCCGCTTTCGCCGGACAGGGCGTCGTCGCCGAATGCCTCGGCTTTTCGGGGCTCCGCGGCTATCGCACCGGCGGCACCATCCACTTCATCGTCAACAACCAGATCGGCTTTACGACGGCGCCGAAATTCTCGCGCTCTTCGCCCTATCCGTCCGACATCGCCAAGGGCGTCCAAGCGCCGATTTTCCATTGCAACGGCGATGATCCCGAAGCCGTCGTCTATGCGGCGAAGGTCGCCGCCGAGTTCCGCCAGAAATTCGGTCTCGACGTCGTCATCGACATGTTCTGCTACCGGCGCTTCGGCCATAATGAAGGCGATGAGCCGAGCTTCACGCAGCCGCTGATGTACAAGAAAATCCGCGCGCACAAGACGACGCGCGCGCTCTATGCGGAGCGTCTCGTGGCGGAAGGCGTCATCGCGCCGGATTATGCCGAAGCCGAACGCCAGCGCTTCAAGGATTTCCTCGAAAGCGAATTCGCCTCCGCCAACGCCTTCAAGCCGAACAAGGCCGACTGGCTCGACGGGCAATGGTCGGGCTTTGTGCCGCCGATGGACGACGATCGGCGCGGCGACACCGCCGTCGATCTCGACCTTCTGAAGAAAATCGGCGCGCGCATTACCTCCTATCCGGACGGCTTTACGGTGCACAAGACGCTGGCGCGCGTGCTCGAAGAACGACGGGCGAGCGTCATCGACAAAGGCGCCGACATCGACTGGGCGACGGCCGAGGCGCTCGCTTTCGGCTCGCTCGTCCTTGACGGCTTCGGCGTTCGCCTGTCCGGCCAGGACAGCCGACGCGGCACGTTCTCGCAGCGCCACGCCGTCTTCATCGATCAGGAGACGGAGAAAACCTACACGCCGCTCAATCATCTGAAGGGCGCGAAGACGACCTTCGAAGTGCACGATTCGAGCCTGTCGGAATTCGCGGTGCTCGGCTTTGAATACGGCTATTCGCTCGCCAATCCGAAATTTCTCGTCTTGTGGGAGGCGCAGTTCGGCGATTTCGCCAATGGCGCGCAGGTGATCTTTGACCAGTTCCTGTCGTCGGGCGAGCGCAAATGGCTGCGCATGTCCGGCCTCGTCTGCCTGTTGCCGCATGGCTATGAGGGGCAGGGGCCGGAACATTCCTCGGCGCGCCTTGAGCGGTTCCTGCAGCTCTGCGCGCAGGACAACATGCAGGTCGCAAACTGCACGACGCCGGCGAATTACTTTCACATCCTGCGGCGCCAGATGCGGCGGAATTTCAGGAAGCCGCTGATCCTGATGACGCCGAAATCGCTGCTGCGCCACAAGAAGGCGACCTCGACCCTGAAGGAGATGGGCCCCGGCTCGTCGTTCCATCGCGTTCTGTGGGATGATGCGGAATACCGCCCAGGTTCGACCGTGCAGCTCACTTCGGACGACAAGATCAAGCGCGTCGTCATGTGCGCCGGCAAGGTCTATTACGATCTCCTCGAAGAGCGCGAGAAGCGCGGCGTCGACAATGTCTATTTGCTGCGCGTCGAGCAATTCTATCCCTATCCGGCGCAATCGATGATCGCCGAGCTGCAGCGCTTCAAGAAAGCCGACATGGTCTGGTGCCAGGAGGAGCCCAAGAACATGGGCGCGTGGTTCTTCATGGACCCGAATATCGAGTGGACGCTCGGCCAGATCGGCGCGAAACTGAAGCGCGCGCGCTATGTCGGCAGAGCCGCCGCCGCCTCGCCGGCGACGGGCCTCATGAGCCGGCACAAGCAGGAACTTGAAGACTTCTTGAACGAAGCCCTTACCGTCTGACCACGAGACCGATCAGGAGATAATTCTCAATGGCGACCGAAATCCGCGTCCCGACGCTCGGCGAATCCGTCACCGAGGCGACGGTCGGCAAATGGCTGAAAAAAGTCGGCGACGCGGTTAAGGCCGACGAGCCGCTGGTCGAGCTTGAGACCGACAAGGTCTCGGTCGAAGTGCCGGCGCCGTCGGCGGGCGTGATCGCCGAGATCGCGGCGAAGGAAGGCGACACCGTCGAGGTCGGCGGCCTCCTGGGCGCGATCGACGCGGCGGGCA